>JBGSLP010000226.1:0-2180 GCA_041740655.1 Alphaproteobacteria bacterium | reverse complement strand
CGGACGCCTCATCCTCGATGTGGCGGCGTTCGCAGGTCACATGGCGCGGCTTGAGCGCGAGAACGGTCTGCCGCGCATTGTCATCCGCCGCATGTCCGACGGCGCCGAGCACGAGATCGCGTTTGCCGAGGAGGCCTATTCGCTCGGCATGCAATCCGGTTACGAGTTCGACACCACAGCCTTGCGCTTTACATACTCGTCCATGACGACCCCCAGCCAGACCTTCGACTACGATATGGAAAGCCGCGAGCGCATTCTCCGCAAAACGCAGGAGATTCCGAGCGGGCATAACCCCGCCGATTACGTAACACGCCGTGTGTTTGCCCCCGCCCATGATGGCGAGACCGTTCCGATTTCGCTGCTCTATCGCAAATCGACCGCGCTCGATGGCTCGGCGCCGCTCCTCATTTACGGTTATGGCTCCTACGGCATCGCCATACCCGCCGGCTTCTCGACGACCGCCCTTAGCCTTGTGGATCGCGGCTTTGTCTACGCCATCGCGCATATTCGCGGCGGCAAGGAGAAAGGCTATCGCTGGTATCTCGACGGCAAGCGCGAGAAAAAGCAGAACACGTTCAAGGATTTCATCGCGGCGGGCGAATATCTGGCTCGCGAGCGCTTTACCTCGCGCGGCGCTATCGTGGCGCAGGGCGGGTCAGCGGGCGGCATGCTGATGGGCGCCGTCGCGAATATGGCGCCTGATCTGTTCAACGGGATCATCGCGGAGGTGCCGTTTGTCGACGTCCTGACGACCATGCTCGACGACACGCTGCCGCTCACGCCGCCGGAATGGCCGGAATGGGGCAACCCCATCGCATCGAAGGCGGATTACGAGGCCATTGCCGCGTATTCGCCATACGACAATGTGCGCGGGCAAAACTATCCGCATATTCTTGCCGTGGCCGGGCTGACGGACCCGCGCGTGACATATTGGGAACCGGCAAAATGGGTGGCCAAGTTGCGCGCGGTCAAAACGGGCGATCGCCTGTTGATGCTCAAAACCATCATGGAGGCCGGGCACTCGGGCGCGTCCGGCCGATTTGAGCGGCTGAAGGATGTAGCGCTTGTGCAAGCCTTCGCGCTGATGATTTCGGATCGCGCTCAGGTTTAAGGCTACAGCGCTTCGCCGCGCAGCAGTTTGGGCGTCGACCCGGTCAGCCCCGCCGCCTCATGCACGAAAAACTGCTTGAGCGGCTCGATGCGGTTGACGAGGCCGAGGCCGAAGCTGCGGATCATTCGCAGCGGCGCGCCGCCATCGGAAAACAGGCGGTTGATCGCGGCGGCGGCCAGCGCCGAGGTGACACTATCGAACCGGCGCCATCGCTCGTAACGCTGCAAAACTGCCAGATCGCCAATGTCCAGGCCAAGGCGCATGGCGTCCAGAATGACCTCGGCCAGCGCCGCAACATCCTTCAGCCCGTGATTGAGGCCTTGTCCGGCAATCCAGTGCAGCCCGTGCGCGGCATCCCCGGCCAGCGCAAAGCGGGGCTTCACGAAGTCTCGCGCCAGGGTCATCGAAAGCGGATATGCGGCGGGCTTGGAGAGCACCGTGAGCGGGCCGAGCTGCCTGCCGAAACGCGTTTCGATTTCTAACGCCAGGCTGCCCATGTCCAGCTTCAGAAGCCGGGCTGTTTCGTCCTGCCGCTCCGTCCAGACCAGCGACGTGCGGTTGCCGGTAAGCGGCAGCATGGCGAATGGGCCCGAGGGCAAGAAATGCTGGATGGCGCGGCCCCCATGCGGCGCCTCATGGCTGACGCTGGTGACGATCCCCATTTGCGGCGTTTCCCACCGCATCGCCTTGATCCCGGCGAGCGTGCGCAGCGCCGATTTCTGTCCGTCAGCCGCCACGATCAGCTTTGCGGACAGCATGCGCTGGTCGCTCAGCGCGACGCTCACGCTTCCGTCGTAGACGGTGAATGATTGCACCGACGCAGGCATGATCAGCGTCACCCCGGGCGCCTCCGCCACCGCTGCAAACAAGGCGTGGCGAAATTTTACATTCTCCAAAATGTAGGCGGCTGCGAGATCGTCCCGCACCATAGCGTTAAAGCTCAATAGCGCGGTGCGCACCGGCGTTTCGAGCTCCGTATCGCTGATTTCGATGGATTCGACCGGTTGCGCGTCGGCCGCAACAGCATCCCAGACGCCGAGCACGCCGAGCATCTGCCGCGCGGACGCGG
>JBGSLP010000225.1:0-6935 GCA_041740655.1 Alphaproteobacteria bacterium | reverse complement strand
CAGAACGACCACGAGGACGCGAACGGTCAGTTCGAGATGAACTGGGAGTATGACGATGCGCTCGTCACCGCCGACAGGCACACGTTCTTCAAATATATGGTCAAGGCCATCGCCGAAAAGCACGGCCTGCGCGCGACGTTCATGCCGAAACCGTTCATGCATCTGACGGGCAATGGCTGCCACGCGCACGTTTCACTCTGGCGCGGCGGGCAGAACGTTTTCCACGATGAGGCGGGCGAACTGGGGCTGTCGCTGGCCGCAAAGCAGTTTATGGGCGGGATCATCCACAACGCCGAAGCGCTGGCGGCGATCACCAATCCGAGCGTTAATTCCTATAAGCGGCTGAATGCGCCGGTGACACTGTCGGGCGCCACATGGTCGCCGAATACGATTACCTGGGCGGGCAATAACCGCACGCACATGATCCGCATTCCCGATCCGGGCCGTTTCGAGCTCCGGCTGGCGGACGGCGCAGTGAACCCGTATCTGCTGCAGGCGGGCGTGCTGGCGGCGGGCCTGGACGGCATGACGAACGCGCGCGACCCCGGCCCTCGCCTCGACATCAACATGTATACGCACGGCCATACGGTGGAGGGCGCAAAGAAGCTGCCGCTGAACATGCTCGACGCGCTGCGCGCACTGGAGAACTCGCCCGTGTTGAAGGCGGGCCTCGGCGAGCCGTTCACCTCCGCGTATCTCAAGCTGAAGCGCGACGACTGGAACGCCTATTGCCGCCACCTCAGCCAGTGGGAGCGCGACGCCACGCTGGATTGCTAGGGCGATGTCTTATATGGGGTAATTCAGATGCTCAAAACAATCCCGTTGCTCATGGCGCTGTCGCTTGGATGCGTGACAGTCGCCACGGCTGCCGAACCGGAAATTGCCGGAACATGGCTTGCCGAGGATATTCGGGGCGGCGGCGTTATCGACAACGCGCAATCGAAGATCACGTTCGAAACTGATGGGCGCGTGTCTGGTTCTGGCGGTTGCAACATATTTCGTGGTTCGGGGGTTGTCAGCGCTGGCAAACTCAAGATTGGCCCAATCATTTCGACGCGCATGGGTTGCGCGCATGCTGTAATGGATCAAGAGGAAAAGTTTTTTTCAGCGCTTAACGCGGCCAGCAGCTTTATTTTCGATGGCGCATTTCTGCGTTTGCTAGCAGAAGACGGCTCGGAACTTCTCCGATTGACGCGTCTCGACTAATCGGCAGCGCCGCGATGCGGCGCGTCAGCGTTTCTGCGCCGTCGCAGCGCCCGCCACCGAATACCCACCCATCAACTCGTTGAACAGAGACCGGGCGGAGCGTTTGGCGCCCTCGGCGGTAAGCTGCACGTGGTCACCGCTTGCGAGCGGCGGCTCGGCATGAACCCAGGCGTGGATGCCGCACTGACCGCCCATGATTTTCGACCAGTCCCAGTAATAGGCATTCACATGCGCCGCAATCCGCTTCAGGGCCGTGCGCACACCATGCAGCTTCGGCGGAGCGTGCCAGCGGGCGAGGCGCGTATCGCCCTTTCGCATCCATTTTGCATATCGCGCAGCCTCTAGCGAGGTGAGGCCACGGCAGGCGTTGACGCCGCCGCCCTGCGATGTCGCAAAGGCTGGCATCCGGGCCGCGTCAGGCGGGCCGATGATGAGGAATGACGCCTCGGGAGCGGCGATTTTCATACGGCCGATCACCTGCAGGAGGCGCTGTTCATAGGCTGGCATGTTCAGCGTGTCGTCAAACCCTTCCACGGTGCCGTAACTGAGGATGATTAGGCTTGGCTCCAGCGATTTCAGATCGGCGGCGAGCAATGACGGCGACCAGCGTTCAGGCGTCAGGGCGGTCGCGCGCGGCAGGCCCATATTGACGAAATTCACGCCGGGCCGATTGTTGCCGATCATCCATGAGTGGACCTTGATTTCGCCATCGCCTTTGGCGCGGATTGTGAGTTCGCGACCGGGTCTGTTGAGGCGGATTTTCTTCCAGTCGGGAGAGGCGGCGGCGGTCGGCACGACCTTGGCCTCGCCATCGATCAGGATGATCGCCGAGCCCTGTTTCGGCCCGGTTTCCAGCGTGACCTCGACCCAATCGAATGCCCCATCCGCTGTCAGGCGAAGCCATGCATCGCTTGCTTTCGTGGCGAGCTTCAAGCCGGTCGCGCCGTATATGCCGCCCGAGTCGTCGACGCTGCTTACCGAACGCCACTGACCGCCCCTGTCGAATTTGACGCCGCGTGCTGGAAACAGCCCTGGCTGCAGCATGCCGCGCCCGGACTGCCCGAAGCGGCTTTGAAACTGCTCGCGCAGGTCGCCGGAAAAGCGGTCGGATGTAATGTGATCATCGCCAAACTGCACGATGGTCAGCGGCTTGTCGCGCTTGCGGGCTTCAACTGTTCGCAGGGCCTTATAAAAATCGAACAGCGCAGCGTCGATGGTGGTTGGCTCGGCGTCCGGCAGCGTCGATCCGATACTGCCGGTGACCGGCGCGGCGCGCTCGATTGACACCAGTTGCTCGCCGGCGCGGCGCACCGATCGAACCGTCGAGGCCAGCCCTTCGCCAAGCTCGTCAACAGCGCGCATGCTGAGGAGCGCGTCCTTCTTGTCCGCCCGGTTGACCTGCGGTGCGTCCCCTTCCGAACTGGTGAACTTGCCGAACGTCGCCTTAAACGTCCCCTCGTCCGAATCCGCCCCTGGCAGGCAGCCGCCGACACACAGCGCTGCAACGAGGGCGCCCGTCGCGCCCGCGCGTTTGGCTAATAGAGTAAGCCAGCTTTTGCGCTTTTGATCAGTCATTGCCCCAGTGCCCCAATACAAACTTACTGTTTACTGTTCGGCGATTGCGCGGCCGGCCAGGCGTAATCGTCCGCTCGACCTGCCTTCGGAGGCAGATACTCTCCCTGAACCAGAACTTTGTTGTACAGCCGGTCGGCTGCGGGAATGCGGCTCTGATTGAGACGCTGGCTCAGGTCGTTTGCGGGAGAGATCGACGCCAGCGCCGTCACGCCGCTTGAAATTTCCCCGGCGATCATTTCCCCGCCCGACCCAGGCGCCGTATTGCTGATCGGTGCGTTTTCGGGCGGAGCCGAGGCCCGGATTGTTGGGGCGCCGCTCTCGTTCGCCTCAGGCGCAGGGCCCGTATCCGGCAAATCCGCCCTCACCTCGTCGGCCAGATCTTCGCCACTCTCGGACGGCTTCGCCGCGACATCCGTTTCGCGAGGCGCAAGCCGCTTCTGCTCGTTTTCATCGCCCGCGAGTGGAATGTTGCGTTCCGTGCGCGCCGCAGCCAAGTCGCGCCGCAGAACCACTTCTACGTAGTGCGCCAGTTTGCGATTGCCTGCCGCCGTGAAATATATGCCGTCATTTTCGCGCAGCCGCTTGGACTGACCGGTCAAATCCGGACCGTAGGCGCTGTAGCCGCCGAACTGATCCGCAAAACCGCTCCAGGTGTCCACGAAGCGGACGCCGTTGAGATAGGTTTTCTCGCGAAGGACTTCGTTGATGGCTTCCATGGTTTCATTGTTCGCTGCGCGCGCCATGACCGGCATGCCCGTCCAATAAACGGGCACGTTCAGGCTTTTCAGCTTCTTGATGATTTTCTCGACGGTGCGACCGTAGGCTTCGCGCCAGCCGGGCGTGCCGGCTTTGAATAAGCCCTCGTTCGTGCGGATCGAGCGTCCGTCGTTGACCCCGCTCATGACTATGACAAGTTGCGCCGGGTTCGCCTGAAGCATCTTGTCGAGTTCGGCGCCCCAGTCGAAGTTGCCGGGGCGGTAAAGGCTGAACGAGTAACTGGTCTGCTCCGCAAAGCGAACCGCGCCGTCCTGCTTGAACGCATCTGTCAGGCCCGAGGCCAGCCCCTGCGCTAGACCGTCACCGATGACGAGAGCCTGATACCGATCATTGGGTGGAAATGGCGTGATATAGCTGCGCCCGGTCGGGGGAGCTGGTTGCGCCTGCGCAAAAACGGGCTGGCTGATAAGGCAACCGAGGCACGAAATAAGCAGAGCGCAAAAAAGGATTACGGGGTTGCGCCTTCCAGATGAAAAGCTAGAGAGTGCGTGCATAGTTGTCCTGAAGCTTGGCAGTTTCACGAAAACGCATGAACACGAGTCACCTGTATTGTGCATAAAGAATGCGGCGTTAATCAGGGCTTAACTCCGTCCGTGAAACAGGACGAAATATTTTTTAACTTGCATCGGGACCTTCGTCCAGCGTCGTGTTGCGGTGCGAATTGATTCGGTTAACGGCGTGGCGGTTCGACGACGGAGGAAGCGCCGGTAAGTTCGCGGAATATTGCTTGGGTTGGATAGCAATCCGGCTGTTTTTTCACGCTTTTCTGGTAAAGTCCGATAGCGACGCGCGTCGCCCTGCCGAACAGGCCATCGGGCGTGGTCTGCGAAAAACCGCGATCCTTAAGCGCGATTTGCAGCCGACATAAATTCTCGATGGAGAACTCAAAGTCATCGGATGCGCTTTTCGCCGGCCATGTCCGCTCCAGCCCGCATGCGCGGGTTTCCCGCTCGCATCCGATTCGATTGGCGGTCGCGCCGATGAACACGGCGTAGACATCGGAGGTGTTGTAACGGCGCAGAACCTCGAAATTGTCGGTCGCCAGAAAGGCAGGGCCGCGCGCGCCAGCGGGCAACACCAGATAGCCCGGCTTTTGCGGGTCAATGGCGTGAGCACCGTCCGAAGCGGCGCCCGTGGCACGCGTCACGCCCAGCGTGTTGATCCATTCGCCGATCGTCCGACGATGCGGACGCCCCTCCAGCGTGCAGTCGGCCCCTGACGCGCTTTTCGGGAGCCGCACTTCCCGTCCCCAGGTTTTCTGGTCGCCCTGCCAGCCCTCATTTCGCAGGATGTTGGCGGTGGTTGCCAGCGCGTCCGGAACCGAGTCCCAGACATCGATGCGTCCATCGCCATCGCCGTCCACGCCGCGTTCGAGATATTCAGTCGGCAAAATCTGCGTTAGCCCGGTAGCGCCCGCATAGGAGCTTTTGAATTTCTCCATGGTGACCCGTCCGTCGCTCACCATTTGCAGCGCGGCGATCGCCTGCTTTCGCGCCCAACCGCGCCGGGCTGGAGCGCCTGCATAAGCCATCGAGACCAGCGCCGTTATGGCGTTGTGCCGGACCGCATACTGCCCGTAATTGGTTTCACGGCCCCACAAGGCCATCAGCAGTTTGTGGTCGATCTGGTAGTCAGCCTCGATCTTAAGCACCGCGCGCAAAATCTCGGGCTTCTCGTATTTCCACTTCTCAAGCAGCGCTTGGCCCTGAAGCGCCACCCTGCGCATGGAGCTTTCCGGAAAATATTCTCCGGGTCGCAGAAACTCTTTCTGGGTGACCTTGAAGCAGCTTTCAGGCAAACCCTTTTGCCGGAACGCCTTGTAGGGATCGGTCGTCGCAGGGCCTCCTTTGCAATAGACCCCCGCCTGTTTGCAGTCTGGCCTCAGGCGTTCAAATATGCGGTCAAAAATACTAGGCTTCACGCCCGCCGACAGCGCTTCGGGCCGCAGACCCTGCACGAAATCGCGCCAGCCAGCATCCCCGCCAGCCCCTTGAGCGCCAGCCGGGGCGCATAAGGTCAGCCAGACAGCGACCGGAATCGCCATCGCGCGAATGCGGCCATAGACCGCCGGATTTCGCAATTGAGAGCGTTGCATGCAGATTGCCTCTTCAGGATGGGAGTGTGGCAAACTTTCCGCGCCGAAGTTAATTTTTGCCAAACTTGATTTTATTGACTGGTGTGGGCAGGATGCAATTCCGTGACGCGTTTTGACGCCTGCTAACGGCCACGATCCACCTCCGTATAACCGCACTGGATGCAAGATATCCGATCATGACAACACCCATTCGCAAAGCGATCTTTCCTGTGGCCGGACTTGGTACGCGGTTCCTCCCGGCCACGAAGGCAATGCCGAAGGAGATGCTGACCGTTGTCGACCGCCCGCTCATTCAGCACGTTGTCGACGAAGCCCGCGCCGGGGGAATAGAGCACTTCATCTTCGTGACCGGGCGTAACAAGGCTGTTATCGAGGATCATTTCGATCGCCCGTTCGAGCTTGAGCATACGCTGAAAAGCCGCGGCAAGGAAAAAGAGCTGAACCTAATCAACGACCTGCTGCCGGACGCGGGGCGAACCAGCTTTACCCGCCAACAGGAGCCGCTTGGTCTTGGGCACGCCGTCTGGTGCGCGCGAGATATCGCAGCAGGCGAACCTTTCGCGCTCGTTTTGCCGGACGTCATTGTTCAGGCGCAGGGCGACAGCTGCATGAAGCAGATGATCGACGCATATCATGGTCTGTGCGCGAAGCTTGGCGGCGGCGCGAAAATCAACCTCATCGCCGTCGAGGAAGTGCCGATGGAAGACACGCATCAATACGGCGTCGTAAGCGTCGGCGATGGTGATGGAAGCTTGTGGCCGATCAACGGCATGGTGGAGAAGCCGCCAAAAGGCACGGCGCCCTCCAATCTCATCATCATGGGGCGCTACATCCTCCAGCCCGAAATTTTCGATCTTCTGAGCCGTCAGGAAAAAGGCGCGGGCGGCGAAATCCAGATAACCGACGCCATGAAAACGCTCATGGAAACGCAGACGTTTTACGCCCTCAAATATAAGGGCCGCAGCTTCGATTGCGGCTCGAAACTCGGATTTCTACAGGCTAACGTCGCCTTCGCGCTGGAAAGCCCGGAACTGCGCGAAAAATTTCGCGAGGACGTGATTCGCATCGCGGCCGACCTGCAAAAAGCTTAAACTTCCCTCGGGGGTCGTTTTCCGGCGGCCCTCAAGACGCGGAGCATCGGGAATAAAATCGTGATCCCATCCTTTACCGCACATTCTGCTTCTCGATCATCGCTGACGGACAACGCGCCCGCGAGTTCATTGCAGGCGTCTGCGTCGGCAGGTCGAACCCTTGCGCTTGAGATCAAGGGTCTTCAAGCCGT
>JBGSLP010000224.1:0-6285 GCA_041740655.1 Alphaproteobacteria bacterium | reverse complement strand
GTCGGCGAGCAGCACGGGCGCGCAGTCGGCGGTGAGGACAGCGACGGCAAGCCCCCGCTGCGAGGTCACCACGGCGTCAGCCTCGATCGCCACGCCATCGAGCGGCGGCTTGTCGATAATCGACGCTTTGGCGCTGTGCGTCTGTCGCAAGGTGACCAGTCTGGCAGGCGCAACCCCTAAGCCTAGAGCGACGCGCGCGCGATTTTCCGTCACGTCCTCACGGCGGTCGTTCGACCCAAACCCACAATTGAGCGACTCGTAAAGGCCGGAGGAAACGCCGCCAATGCGCGTGAAGAAGCCGTGGCCGACATTGCTCGCCTGCAGGAGCGTGGCCTCGATGCGGGGTGGTTGCTGGTTCATCGGGTTCCCTCGAATGGCGGTGGGGTCGGGCCGCTGGTTATCGCCGCCACGCGAAACAATTCGCCCATCTCGACCGGGCTGGTCAAGCGCCGCACTCCGGCGATCAGCGCGTCCTGCTGCTCGGCGCTCGCGTGGGCCAGCAACTGATGCAGCCGCTCGCCCATGCCGAGGCGCAGTAGAAAGAGACCCATCGGCATGGCGTCGAACGCGTGCAGACCGGCGGCTTTCGCCCGGTGCATAAGCGCGGCGAAATCCACATGCGCGCTGAGGTCGACTTCGCCAGGGCGCTCGAACACGCTGGCGAAGCCGTGCTGCGAGACCGCCTGCAGAGTGTCGCCGCCCGCCTCGCCGTTATGGCCATAATCGATGATGAGCGCCGCGAAGGGGTTAAGGCTGGCGAGCCGCGCGAATTGATCGACAACCGCCATACGAGCCGGGCTGTCCTCGAAAATCGCCCCGTCAACGCCTGTCAGCGGAATCTGAGTTTCGGCAGGCTCGCAGGCGATGTAATGCAAACCGCTTTCGCTCACGGCGATCCGCCTGCGACGCCACGCTCCACCGTCGAACACAAATTGGCGGATCGGCAGGGCATCGAAAAATTCATTGGCAATGACAATGCTAGGGAGGGGCGAAGCTTCGCTCAGGTCGTTCAGCCACACCGGGCTATACGCGCCCAGCGCCTTGGATTGCCGCCGCCGCATCAAATCGGAACTCTCCACAAGATGCAGCCTGGCGGCGCGCATGAAATCCGGCGCAGCCGTTGCCGCACGCATTGCGTCGGCCATCAGCACGCCGCGCCCGGGGCCAAGCTCGATGAGTTGAAACGGAGCGGGCTCCCCCATATCGCGCCATGTCTGGACCGCCCAAGCGCCAATGAGTTCGCCAAAAATCTGGCTGATCTCCGGCGCGGTGATGAAATCCCCGGTGCGCCCGATCGCTTCCGCGCGGCGGTAGTAGCCATGCTCCGGGTCGGTCAGGCACATCGCCATATAGTCCGACACGCAGAGCGGCCCGTTTGCGGCGATCTCGGCGATGATTTTGGCTTCGATCGGAGTTTTGAGCACTAGAGCGCCGTTTTCAGATAGTCGTCGGAGTAGCGATATAGCATCGTTCGGACCGTTGAGGGCATCGCGGGGAACAGGTTCGCCCGGTTAATGCCAAGGTTGTGCAGCTCTTTCATGATAAATTTTTTCCGGTCCCCTTCAATCATGACATATGTCAGAAACTCATCGGATTTTTTCATGAAGAATTTGATCTCGTCGAGCGGGGTTAGATTGCGCCCGTGCACCGTGAAATAGACGTTCTGGGTGTTTTGCGGGCGGATATTGCGGTAAGGGCGAAACGCCATGGGTTGAACCGCCTCGGGGACGGGTGAACGCGACGGATCTACCAGATTGAGCGCATACTTCCAGAAATACTCGCTGTCAGTCGCCGGAACGTATGGCAGGTCGTTGCAGAGTTCGTTCATCGCCCATGGGTTCAATATCCAGACCTTGCCGTTCTTTGCCGAGACCAGCGATTCCACGGCGAGAAATAATGCGGCCAGCGGATTGCCAAGCCAGTCGATGATGCGTGTAGGCACCCCGGACTGATGTGCGGAAATGAGCACGTCTCCGTCGCTCGCTCCCTTAAGCGAGCTGAATTCCGCGGTCAGAAGCCTGAATTCGCGCAGCACCTCGCGCTCCAGTTCGACACGAATTTTCGATTTATAGAAACCGGGCGTGAGATTGGCGTCCGGGTCTGGTTGTCCGAAATACCATGGCGTCACCGGCGCGTTCATCAGCCCGAGCATTTGCGGCGCGCTGTTGATGACGTCGATGAATTGCGCCGTCGATTTGATGACTTTCGGTTGGGCCATGAGAGCCGGTCTTTCACTACTGGAGCTTGCACCTTAAGTTAATAGAGTGCGAACTTTACGCCTGAATGTTAAAGAAAATTGCAACGGTCGCGCCTGACGCGCTGGTTAATGAGGACAAACGCCATGAATATGCAGGATTTGCTCGGAAAGATTTTTGAGGCGGACATTACGCCGTCTGGCAATGACCGTCTGCGCAACGCCATGGGCCAGCAGCAAGGAGCGGGGCAGGGCGCCGCCGATGGCAATGCGGCTGGCTTTGGTGGCCTGCTCGATCAACTCAAGGGCTTGCAAGGCTCGGAAATCGTCGATCGGGTCAAGGGCGCGGCTCAGGATATGTACGGCCAGACGAAAGAGGGCGTGCAGGGCGGCAATCCGTTAGCGGTCGGCGGGTTAGCCGCGCTCGCGGGCGCGATTCTGGGCGGCGGTCGGGGAGCCCTCGGCGGCGCCGTTGGAGCGGGCGCGCTCGCGATTCTCGCCAAAGTCGCCTATGACGCCATGCAGAACAACAAAGGCGCCGCACAGGCTCAGGGCCAATTGCCGCTCGGTCTGCGCGATGCGCAAAACCCTGCCGAGAAGCAGGCTCTGGAGGCGCGCGCCGGACTTGTGCTGCAGGCGATGATCACCGCCGCGAAGGCGGACGGCGACATCGACAAGCGCGAGATGGAGAAAATATCCGGAAAGCTGGAATCGCTCGGCGCCGACAAGTCGACCGTCGATTTCGTGCATCAGAAAATGCAGGGGCCAGCCGATCTGATCGGCCTCATTCGCGCCGTGCCGGATACCGAAGCGGGCATGCAGGTTTATGCGGCCTCGCTGCTCGCCATCGAAGTCGACACGCAAGCCGAGCGGGATTATCTCCGGCAGCTTTCAACCGGCCTGAAGCTCGACCCGACAGCCGTCGCGAACGTCCACAAAATGCTCGGCGTCGCCGCCTAAATCGTCAAGCCGTCTGCGCCAGTCGCGGGCGGCTCCTCATCCAGAAATAAACGCCGAGGGCGATCATCGGCAGCGAATACACCATGCCTTCCGAGAAATAGGCCGTGGTGAAGAACTGCTCGTAATCCCATTCCTTGAAATACTCCGCGATGCTGCGGAAAACGCCGTATGCGATCAGGAATGCGCCGGTGATCAGGCCCGGACGTTGCAGCGCGCCGCGATGGTGGGTGAGGTATCGCAACAGCACGAACATCAGAATGCCCTCCATGAACGCCTCGTAAAGCTGCGTCGGATGGCGGGGGCCGGGGAATGGCTTGTCCACGTTCAGCAGCACGCGCACGGGGAAGTCGACGGCCCACGATACATCGCTCAGACGGCCGTAAATTTCGCCATTGATGAAATTGGCGATGCGACCGAAAAACAAACCGAAAGGCACGGCGGCGGCTGTCAGGTCCATCAGGCTCAGGACGGGTATTTTGTTGAGCCGGGCAAACAGGTAAATCGCGACGCCCACGCCCAGAAGCCCGCCGTGAAACGCCATCCCGCCCTCGGTGAAGGCGAATATTTTCATCGGGTCGGCGATAAACATGCTCGGCTCGTAGAACAGGATGAAGCCGAGGCGCCCGCCGATCACCGTGCCAAGCGTCGCCCATAGGAGAAAATCGTCAACCTGCACCGGCTGCATTGGGGGCTTGCCCGCCCACAGCCGTTCGTTGCGCAGCAGCCCGCGCATATAGAGCCAGCCGAGCACGAGGCCTGCGAGATAGGCGAGGCCATACCAGCGGATGGGGATCGAGCCGACATAGGGTATCGGGATGCTGATCGCCACGGGGTCGATATTTGGGAACGGGATAGCCATGGCTTGTCCTGATGTTCGATCTTAACCCGGCATACCAATGCGGAGCCTTGATTGCAAACAGCGCCCGCGTCATATGCTTTATTTGGCGTAATAAGGCGCGAAGCTGACGCGCCGATGACAAGGATGATGCACATGACGCAGACCACAGGCCGCTTTTTCGATGAACTGGCGAAAATGATGACCGACGCCTCCGGCGCAGCGCAGGGCATGAAGCGCGAGATGGAGACGATGATGCGTGCGCAAGGAGAACGCGTGCTGCGCGAATTCGACGTCGTGCAGCGCGAAGAGTTCGAGGCCGTGAAGGCCATGGCCGAGAAGGCGCGCGAGGAAAACGACCGGCTCGCGGCCCGCATCGCCGAACTTGAAAATCACATTAAGGGTGGACAAACAGCCTTTTAAATCGGTACTGGAAGTTTTCCACGGGGAGATCGTTGCCCCCCGCCTTGCGTGAATGCCGAACCGTTGTTACCCCGGATTATCGTTTGATTTGCAAAGGACTGCACAACAACTTTGTGTCCTTGCAACCTGCGGTGATCAATAGGACGGGGGACTGAAATCATGGCATCAGCAGAACCAGTTTTTATCCGCATGGGCAATCCGATCGATTTATTCGAGCACATCGCCCTGGAGAATGACTGGACGCTTGATCGAGCGAGCGAGGACGAAATCACGATTTCCATTCCCGGCGAATGGAGCGATTATCACCTCTCCATCAACTGGCGCTATGACATCGAGGCTCTTCACCTTGCCTGCGCTTTCGAGCTAAAGGTGCGCCCTGCCCGGCTGCCGGAGATTTATCGCCTGCTCGCGCAGATAAACGAGCAGATGTGGCTCGGGCATTTCGACTTCTGGACCGGCGAAAGCTTGCTTCTCTACCGGCAAAGCCTGATGCTGAACTCCGCCGAGCCGACGATGCAGCAATGCGAGGCCATGACTGGCGCCGCCATCGACGCGTGCGAGCGCTATTATCAGGCGTTCCAGTTCGTTGTCTGGGCTGGCAAGAAGGCAGAGGATGCGCTTGTGAGCAGCATGTTTCAAACCGAAGGGCAGGCGTGAGCGAAAACGAGCAAATCCTGCTTGTCGGCGCCGGACGCATGGGCGGGGCGATGCTCCGCGGTTGGCTGGCGCAGGGTATAGCGCCGTCGCGAATCGTCGTCGAAGACCCGCATTTGACGCCGGAGGACGTTGCATTTCTCCAGCGCTCGGGCGTTGGTTCAGGGCTCGCCGCACTGCATGGGGTGCCTGGCATCGTGGTGATGGCGGTCAAGCCGCAATCGATGGACATCGTTCTTGCCGCGATTGCGCCGGTTTGCGGGCCGGATACGGTGATCGTTTCCGTTGCCGCCGGTCGCACACTCGCAAGCCTTGAGCGTCACTTTCCTGCTGCGACGGCCGTAATTCGCGCGATGCCGAACACTCCTGCCTCGGTTGGTCGCGGGATCACCGGCGCGGTCTGCAACGCCAGCGTCACACAAAGCCAGAAGGATTTGTGCGATCAGCTTTTGGCCGCCGTGGGAGAGGTCGTGTGGCTTGACCATGAGGCTCTGATCGATGCGGTCACGGCGATCTCAGGCTCCGGCCCGGCTTACGTTTTCCATTTCGTCGAATGCCTTGCAGCCGCTGGCGAAAAGCAGGGGCTGACGCCGGAGATCGCGGCAAGGTTGGCACGCGCGACGGTGACTGGCGCTGGCGAATTACTGCATCAGTCCGTCGACACGCCCGCCCGGCTTCGGGAAAACGTGACCTCGCCGAACGGCACGACCGCTGCCGCGTTAGCCGTGCTGATGGCCGATCCGGGACTCCAGGACTTGCTCATCCGCGCCGCTGCGGCCGCTGCGAAGCGTTCTCAGGAACTGGCGGGCTGAGACTGGGCTAGTAATAATGTGGCGCGGGCGAGAAGCTCCTCGCGACCGGCGGAGAAACTCTCATTGATCCATTGGCGCTCAAGCTGCTGCAGGATTTGGCCGATACTAGGCCCCTTCGCGCCGCCAAGCTTCAGCAAATCATCGCCCTTCAAGGGAAATGTCGGCGCAGTCCATTGCTGCGGCAGGTTGTGAATAGCCGCCCAGCGTTTCGATTTCACCGGCGCGTCGCTGCGCGCGTGAGCCATGACTGTAAATTCAAGATAACCGCTCGGCCCCAGCGTATAGAGCAGCGATCGCGCCTCCCGTTCGTCGATGCTGGTCGGTCGAACGGCGCCGTAAATTTCGAGTTGCTTGCGCTCTGCATTGCTCAGACGGAAGCGATCCGACAGGCGCTGCGCGTCCTCGGT
>JBGSLP010000223.1:0-3217 GCA_041740655.1 Alphaproteobacteria bacterium | reverse complement strand
CGAGATCGAGGCCCAGTGGGGCGCCGCTCCCGGCAAGCAGCAAAGCGATGGCGGCTCGATTTTCGTGCTCGGCGCGCAGTTCGGCAATGTGTTCGTCGGCATCCAGCCATCGTTCGGCTATGAGGGCGATCCGATGCGCCTCTTGTTCGAGAAAGGCTTCTCGCCGACGCACGCGTTCTCGGCGTTTTACCGTTATATCCGCGAGGACTTCGGCGCGAACGCCGTGCTGCATTTCGGCACCCATGGCGCGCTGGAATTCATGCCCGGCAAACAGTCAGGCATGTCGGCGAAATGCTGGCCGGACCGGCTGATTGACGATCTGCCAAACTTCTATCTCTACGCCTCGAACAACCCGTCCGAGGGTATGATCGCCAAACGGCGCGGCGCGGCGACGCTCATCAGCTACCTGACCCCGCCAGTTGCGCATGCAGGTCTTTATCGCGGGCTGGTGGATCTGAAAGCCTCCATCGAGCGCTGGCGCGGCCTGTCGCCTGACGAGATCATTGAGCGCGCGCAAATTGCGGAGCTTGTCCAGGCGCAAGCTGCGGCGCTTGATTTTGCCCCCGCCGAGCCTGCGTGGACGGAAGCTGAAACGCCCGCCATCATGGCAAGGCTTGGCGAGGATGTGCTGGCGCTCGAATACACGCTCATCCCCCATGGCCTGCATGTGGTCGGCGACACGCCAACGCATGAAGAGCGCGTTGATATGCTGATGTCCGTCGCCGACGCGACCCACGGCATGCATCCGGAGCGCGCGATCATCGAGGCGCTGGTGCAGGGCGAAACGCCCGAGATGGCGGTTCTCGCATGCGGCGACGTGGCCGACGATCAGACGCTCGAAATTTACCGGGCGCTGGCCGCGACGGATAAGCTGCTGGCTCAGGATCATGAAATCGGCGGCATCCTGCATGCGCTCGATGGCCACTTTGTGCGCCCGGCGCCGGGCGGCGACCTGCTACGCACGCCGGACATTCTGCCGACGGGGCGCAATTTACACGGCTTTGACCCCTTCCGCCTCCCGAGCGCGTTCGCGGTGAAGGACGGCGCGCAACAGGCCCAGCGCCTGCTCGACCGGCATATGGCCGACGGCAACGCACTGCCGGAGAGCGTCGCGATCGTCCTGTGGGGCACCGACAACCTCAAAAACGAGGGCGCGCCAATTGCGCAGGTGCTCGCGCTGATTGGCGCAAAGCCTCGTTTCGACACCTATGGCCGGCTCTGCGGCGCTACGCTCATTCCGCTTGAGGAGCTTGGCCGCCCCCGCGTCGACGTGATCGTGACCCTGTCGGGCATCTTCCGCGACCTGCTGCCGTTGCAGATCAAACTCATCGCCGAGGCGTGCTTCATGGCCGCAACCGCCGACGAGCCGACCGAGATGAACTTCGTGCGCAAACATGCGCTCGCCTATCAGGCCGAGCATCGCTGCGACATGGAAACGGCCTCGCTCCGCGTGTTCGGCAACGCCGATGGCGCATACGGTTCAAACGTCAACAACCTGCTCGAAAGCGGCCGCTGGGAAGACGAGGACGAGCTGGCTGAAACCTATACGAAGCGCAAGAGCTTCGCATTCGGTCGCGCCGGCAAGGCTGTTGCGCAGAATGCGCTTCTGCACAGCGCGCTGAAAACCGTCGATCTCGCCTACCAAAATCTCGACTCGGTCGAGTTGGGCGTCACCACCGTGGACAATTATTTCGACACTCTGGGCGGTATCAGCCGCGCCGTGACGCGCGCCAAAGGCAAGGCTGCGCCGGTTTACATTGGCGACCAGACCAGCGGCAAAGGCGCGGTGCGGACACTCAGCGAACAGGTCAGCCTTGAAACCCGCACCCGCATGCTGAACCCGAAATGGTACGAGGGCATGCTCAAGCACGGCTATGAGGGCGTGCGCCAGCTCGAAACCCACGTGACAAACACCATGGGCTGGTCGGCGACCACCGGCGAAGTCGCGCCGTGGGTTTATCAGAAGCTGTCCGAGACCTTCGTGCTCGACCCCGAAATGCGCGAACGCCTCGCGGCGCTGAACCCGACCGCATCGGCAAAACTCGCAAACCGTTTGATTGAAGCGCATGAGCGCAAATACTGGTCGCCAGATCCGGCGACGTTGGACGCACTCCGTCAGGCCGGCGAAGAACTCGAAGACCGGCTTGAAGGCATTGGAATGGAGGCTGCAGCATGAACGTGCATGTGAAACAACCCTTACCGACATACACTCCAAAAGGCAGCCGAGGCGACGGCGAGGGCAGCGTGCAGGTCGCGCTCGACCCGGACATGAAAATCGACAGCGCCATGGTGTTCGCCGTTTACGGCAAGGGCGGCATCGGCAAATCGACGACATCATCGAACTTGTCGGCGGCGTTCTCGCACCTTGGCAAGCGCGTGCTGCAGATCGGCTGCGACCCGAAGCATGACAGCACGTTCACGCTGACGAAAAAAATGATGCCGACCGTCATCGACGTGCTTGAAACCGTGAACTTCCACTCGGAAGAATTGCGGCCGGAAGACTTCATGTTCCAGGGCTATAACGGCGTCATGTGCGTCGAGGCGGGCGGACCGCCAGCGGGCACCGGCTGCGGCGGCTATGTCGTCGGCCAGACGGTGAAGCTGCTGAAGGAGCATCACCTGCTTGAAGACACCGATGTGGTGATCTTCGACGTGCTCGGCGACGTGGTGTGCGGCGGTTTCGCCTCGCCACTGCAACACGCCGACCGCGCGCTGATCGTCACCGCCAACGACTTCGACAGCATTTTCGCCATGAACCGCATCGTCGCCGCTATCCAGGCGAAGGCCAAGAACTACAACGTGCGCCTCGGCGGCGTCATCGCCAACCGCAGCGCCAATACGGACGAGATCGACCGCTTTGCCGCCGCCACCGGCCTGCAGCGCGTCGCGCATTTCCCGGACCTCGACATCATCCGCCGCTCACGCCTGAAGAAATCGACGCTGTTCGAGATGGATTCGACGCCGGAGCTTGAGGCGGTGAAGGCCGAATACATGCGCCTCGCCGAGTCGCTGTGGCAAGGCATCCCCATCGTGGACGCCAACCCCATGAAAGACCGCGATATCTTTGAATTTTTGGGATACGAATAATGCTCGCAAACTCCTACACAAGCCGCCGCGCGCAGCTTGAGACCTATTTCGACCGCACCGCCGCCGACGCCTGGGCGCGCCTCACCTCCGATGCGCCCGTCAGCGGCATTCGAGCAACTGTCCGCGCCGG
>JBGSLP010000222.1:0-5953 GCA_041740655.1 Alphaproteobacteria bacterium | reverse complement strand
GAGCGCGGCGCTTTTCGGCATCGCGCCGGAAGCGGCTCTGAACGCCGGGGCTGCTCTCGAATGCGTTCACTGCTACTCGCTCATTCACGACGATCTGCCGGCGATGGACGACGACGACGTCCGGCGCGGCAAGCCCACGGTGCACAAGACGTTCGACGATGCAACGGCGATCTTGGCCGGGGACAGCCTGCTAACACTCGCCTTCGAAATCATGGCGTCGCCCGACACGCACGCTGACGCTGCCGTGCGGGCCGAGCTCGTGCTTGGTCTTGCGCGCGCGTCCGGCTGGTGCGGGATGGCTGGCGGACAGCAACTCGACCTCGATGCCGAGACGGCGAGCGCGCCTCTGGCGGAACCCGATATTCGGCGCCTGCAAGCGATGAAAACCGGCGCGCTTATCACATTCGCCTGCGAGGCTGGAGCCGTGCTTGGCGGCGCTCGTCCGCCTCACAAGGCCGCCTTGCGCAGATATGGCGATCTGCTCGGTCGCGCATTTCAGCTCGCCGATGACATTCTCGACACCGAGGGCGACGCTGCAGTCGTTGGCAAGGCGACCGCGAAGGATCAGCAGGCAGGCAAGGCGACGCTCGTCTCTCTGGTCGGTATAAAAACCGCGCGCACACGTCTGGATGAACTGGTTGCGGAAGCGAAGGCCTCGCTGGAGCCGTTTGGCGGTCGGGCGTCGATCCTTGCGGAAGCTGCGGATTTCGTCGCTACCCGCAACTCATGACATGACGCGCCGCAGACAGGCGAAGAAGTCGCGCGGTCAGCGCTTTGCAATCACCGCCCCCAGTCATTATTTCCGCTTGTCGGGGAACGAGCGCCCCCGGCGGGCATTGCGTATGCGGCAAGCGGTGGCGCTGTTTTGAGGGCAAGTGATGGGCTGGTCGATTCGGCTGTTTAATCTGGCGGGCGCCGAAGTGCGCATCCACCTGACGTTTTTCCTTCTCCTCGCGTGGCTGGGGATCGTTTACTACAATCAGGGTGGCACAGCCGGGGCGGTTTCCGGCGTGTCCTTCATACTCCTGCTGTTCCTGAGCGTGCTGCTGCACGAGTTCGGCCACGTTTACGCCGCCCGCATGTATGGCATCAAAACGCGCGATGTGACGTTGCTGCCCATTGGCGGCGTCGCCTCGCTGGAGCGGATGCCCGAGAAGCCCGGCCAGGAGATCGTGGTGGCGCTCGCCGGGCCGGCGGTCAATCTCGTCATTGCGCTGATCCTCTTCATCGTGCTGCAAGGGCAGTTCGATTTTTCGGAAATCGCCCGCATGCAGGACGCGCAAACCCAGCGGGCGCAAATCCGCGAAGTGCAATCGACCTTGCTTGCACAGGTGGCCGCCGCCAACGTCACGCTGCTTGTCTTTAACCTCATCCCCGCATTTCCGATGGACGGCGGCCGCGTGCTGAGGGCGCTGCTGAGTTTGCGGCTTGGATTTTCGCGGGCCACGCAGGTCGCGGCGCGCATAGGGCAGGTGTTTGCCGTTGTGCTTGGCTTCATCGGCCTGTTCGGCAATCCGCTGCTAATCCTCGTCGCGGCGTTCATCTTCCTCGCGGCGGCAGGTGAGGCGAGTTATGTGCAAACGCGCGATATCACGAAAGGGCGTAGGGCGATTGACGCGGCGGTCGTCACGTTCGAGCCGCTGGGGCCAATGGCGAGCATCGACGATGCGGCGGCGCTGCTGCTGCAGACAACGCAACAGGAGTTTCCCGTGCTGGACGGGGCGTCGCGGTTTCGAGGCGTTGTGACCCGCAAATCGATCATCGACGGCCTGCGCACGAAGGGCGGCGCCGCGCCCGCGCTGGATATCATGACCGGCGATATCCCGACCGTGCTGTCATACGAACCGCTGCAAGCCGCCATGGAGGCGTTGCAGACGAGCCGTGCGCCATGCATTGGCGTGCTTGATGCGGCGGATGGCAAGCTCGTCGGCTATATTAACTCGGAGAACCTTGGCGAGTTGATGATGGTGCAGGCGTCACGCAACGCGCGACTTCCCGTGCGCGGCTAGCTAGTATGGCCTCAGACATTGAGAGCCGCCTTTACGCGCTCGGGCGTAAACGGCAACTGGCGCAGCCGGACACCCACTGCGTCGAAAATCGCATTTGCGAGCGCCGCAACGGTTGGACCCTGCGACCCCTCGCCTGTGCCGAGATATGGAGCGCCGGGCCGATCGATTTGCACAACCTTGATGGGAGGAACCTCCGAGAAGCGTAAAATCGGATATTCCGCCCAGCTGTCGGACAGTATCCTTTGAGCGTCGAAACGCACTTCTTCCTTCAGCGACCAGCTTAACGACTGGATGATGCCGCCTTCGATCTGGTTTTCGACGCCGTCCGGATTGACGATGTGGCCGCTGTCGTTGGCGGCCACCGCCCTGACAACGCGGATTTCGCCCGTCGCCGGGTCGACGCTGACCTCCAGCGCGACCGCCGTGTAACACGCCAGATTTTTATACTGCGCGAATGCGATACCGCGCCCGCGTCCAGCCGATTTCTGGAAATTTGCCCACCCGAACGCCTCGGCCGCTTTCGAGATAACAGCGCGGGCGCGTTCGTCTTTCATGTATCGCAAGCGATACTCCACCGGATCGGCTTTGGCCTCATGCGCAATTTCATCAAGAAAGGACTCCGTCGCGAAAACATTGCCGTAAGCGCCAAGACCGCGCAGCGCCGACACCCTCAACGGCATTGCCGTAATGAAATGCGTGACGACGCGATGCGCGGGGAAATCATACAGCACGATGGCGTTGCGCTCAGCGCCATAGTTCGGTGCGGGAACGTTCTTTGGCACCGGCATTTTTATGGGCGGATCCAGTTCCGCAGCGGCGAGCAGGAAGCCGGGCTCACGATTTGGCCGTGTATTATGAGGCGTTGAGAAAACATCGACCTGCCAATCGAGAATGCCGCCTTCGGCGTCAAGGCCCGCCCGCGCCTTTACAACCATCGCCGGTCCGAATGGCTCGAAGCAGTTTTCATCCGCCCGGCTGTACTGAAGCCGCACCCGCCTTCCCGGAAAAGCGACGGCGAGCAACGCGGCATCGGCCGCCGCGTCATCCGCCAGATTATGCCCGTAGCATCCGGCGCCGTGGAAGTGGCGGCCACGGACTTTGGCCTTGTCCATCTTCAGCATGCGGGCGATGGCTTCCATCGTCCAAAACACGCTCTGACTGTGCGTGTCGATGACGAGCACGCCGTCAGGTTTCATTTCAGCTATTGCGGCGGAAGGGCCAATGGACGCGTGCATCTGATAGGGTCGGAGATATGCACGCTCCACCACTGACGCAGGCGGAGTGGAATCCCTACGAACGATGTCCTTGACGATGCTGTCTTGAGCAGGCTGCTTCTCCAGCCAGTCATAGACGAGGTCATGGGCCACAAACGGAGACGGCTTGCGCCACTCCACCGCGCCTCTCAGCGCCTCAGCCGCCGCGATGGCCTGCTCCTCGCGCGCCGCGATGACCCCCAGAAAGCTGCCGTTTCGCACAACCTTCAACACGCCTGGCATTGCCTCGATCGGCGTAGTGTCAACGCTCACAATGCCGCCGCGCTGAGCAGCCCGCACGACGCGTCCGTGCACCATGCCTTCGTAGCGTAGCTCCTGCAGAAAAGCTGCGTCGCCCACGATCTTGGCCGGCAAATCGATACGAGGCGTCGATTTGCCGATAAATTTGTGCTCCGCAAGGGCCTTGGGTTTGATAAGGCCCGTCGCTTCGCGATTGAACGCCTCGCCTAGCACCAGTTGCCCGTAGGACGTCCGGAGTCCGGTATTCGTGGTGATAACGCCGTTGCTGACAGACAGATTTTGAGGGGCGACGCCAAGCTTTTTCGCGGCAAGGTCCAAAAGGATGTGCCGCGCTTCGGCGCTGGCCTGTTGCACGGCTGGCGCGCAGTTTGGCATGGAGGCGGAACCGGCGGTCA
The DNA here is from genome assembly GCA_041740655.1 of Alphaproteobacteria bacterium. GTDB lineage: Bacteria > Pseudomonadota > Alphaproteobacteria > Rhizobiales > Rhodomicrobiaceae > JAWXCE01. The sequence continues at coordinate 2,035 of JBGSLP010000222.1, read as the reverse complement.
CGCCTTCATCGGGCGTGACGAAAGTATCCCCGGATATGACTTCGACGCGTTTAATGTCTACGTCGAGTTCATCAGCGCAAATCTGCGCGACGGCCGTCAATATGCCTTGCCCCAGTTCGACTTTGCCGATGAGAAGCGTGACCGTGTCATCGGCGTTTATTCGTATCCACGAACTGACCTTGGGGAAAGCTTTGAGGCTTCCGGGCAGTCGTTTCGCGCCGCTCTCCTGCGCCAGCGTGGGCAGGCCGGCAATAGAAAACGTGACGGTCAGGCTGCCTGCTGCCTGCAAAAATTTACGGCGCGAGATGCCTTGCATATCAAGCCTCCCGAGAGGCGCGCAGGACGGCTCGCACCATCCGGTTATGAGCGCCGCAACGACATAAATTGCCATCAAGGGCTGTCCGTATTTCGGCGTCGGTGGGCTTTGGATTTTTGCGCAGCAGCGCCTCCGCCGCGATAATGATGCCCGCGACGCAATACGCGCATTGCGCAGCCTGCTCGTCGATGAAAGCCTGCTGAAGCTTGCCCGGCTTGCCGTCCACAAGGAGGCCCGAAAGAGTTGTGATGGTCTTGCCGACCACGTCCGACAGTCGCGTCACGCAGGACGGCACGGCCTCGTTGTCGATCAATACCTTGCAAGAGCCGCACTGGGCCGCTCCGCAGCCATACTTGGCGCCATTGAGCTTCAGGTCATTGAGCAGGACGTAGAGAAGCGGCGTCGATGCATCCGCCTCGACCGTCACTGTGCTCCCATTGACGTTCAGTTGCATTCCATTCCTCTCGATATTCAAACTCGAGTGGAGGATTGTAGTTGCTGGGGATATTTAAATCTTTCGCGAAATCGGCGCTATTCGGCGGCGGTGCGCGTTCCTGCGCCCTGGCCGAAGCGACGCTCGATGTAATCGGCGACGAGTTGCTTGAACTCGCTCGCGATATTAGGGCCACGCAGCGTCATCGCCTTCTGACCGTCGATGAACACGGGCGCGGCCGGGGTCTCGCCGGTGCCGGGCAGGCTGATGCCGATGTCGGCGTGCTTGCTCTCGCCGGGGCCGTTCACGATACAGCCCATGACCGCCACGTTCAGCGTCTCGACGCCCGGATAGGTCTTGCGCCACTCCGGCATGCTGGCGATGAGATGCGCCTGAATGTCCTGCGCCAGTTCCTGAAACGTGGTCGAAGTGGTGCGCCCGCAGCCCGGGCAAGCTGCCACGATGGGGACAAAGGTGCGGAAGCCCATCGTCTGCAAAATCTGCTGGGCGACCTCGACCTCGGTCGTGCGTGCGCCGCCCGGCGCTGGCGTCAGGCTCACGCGGATCGTGTCGCCAATGCCTTGCTGCAACAGAATGCCGATAGCGGCGGCCGACGCCACGATGCCTTTCGACCCCATGCCAGCCTCGGTCAGCCCCAGATGCAGCGCATAGTTCGACCGGCTGGCGAGCAGCGTGTAACACGAGATCAGATCCTGCACGGCGCTCACTTTGGCGGACAGGATAATGCGGTCGCGCGGCATACCGATGCTCTCGGCGAGTTGCGCGGAAAGGGTAGCCGACTGCACGATCGCCTCGTGCATCACCGCGCGCGCCTCACGCGGCTGTGGGAGCGCGGCGTTCTCGTCCATCAGCCGCGTCAGCAACTCCTGGTCGAGGCTGCCCCAGTTGACGCCAATCCGCACCGGTTTGTCGTATTTCAGCGCGATCTCGATGATGTCCGAGAATTGCTTGTCGCGCTTGTCCTTGAAGCCGACATTGCCGGGGTTGATGCGATATTTCGCGAGCGCCTCGGCGCAGGCCGGATGATCGGTGAGCAGCTTGTGGCCGATGTAATGGAAATCGCCGATCAGCGGCGTATGGACGCCAATGCGCGCCAGCCGGTCGCGAATGTGCGGCACGGCGGCGGCGGATTCGTCGCGGTCGACCGTGATGCGCACCAGTTCCGAGCCGGCGTTGGCGAGTTGGGCGACTTGGGCGACGGTTGCGTCAATATCCGCCGTGTCGGTGTTCGTCATGGACTGCACGACAATCGGAGCCGAGCCGCC
>JBGSLP010000221.1:0-1933 GCA_041740655.1 Alphaproteobacteria bacterium | reverse complement strand
TCCTCGATCAGCTCGCCGTCAAGCTCCTGCCGCCCGAGGCGCGATCCCCCGTAGCGCTCCGTCACCATGGCGAGAAACGACGGCGCCAGATGCAGTGCGTTCGCAGCCGTTTTCGCCCGGCTCACCGCAACCCGAGGATCGGCGAGCAGCGACTTCAGCAGCGGCAGCGAGCGCGGCGTGGTCGTCACCACCTGACGTGGCCTGTCGCCGAGGCGCAGACCGAACTGCAGCATGTCCCACGTTTCCTGTGCGTGCCGCCACTTGGCCAACTCATCGCTCCATGCGGCGGTGAATTGCGGACCGCGCAGGCTGTCAGGATCCTCGGACGAAAAAATCTGCGCAATGGCTCCATTCGGCCATGTCAACTCGCGCTTCGACGATTTGTAGGATGGCCGCTCGTGTGCCGGGTGAATCGCGAGGAGACCCGATGGCCCCTCAACCATCACCGAGCGAGCATCAGCCAGCGTTTCGCCGACGAGCGCGATCCGGCTGGCTGGCTGCGAGGCGAAAGGCGCAAGTCCGAGCGCCTGCCCGCGTACCCATTCGGCGCCGCTGCGAGTTTTGCCTGCGCCGCGCCCGCCCAGCAGCAGCCAGGTCGTCCAGTCTGAGCCATCCTGAGCAAAGTCGGGCGGGAGTTGATCGTCGCGCGCCCAAAGCTGCCAGTCGTTCAGCAGAAACTCCACCTCGGCGGAGGCAAGGCCGCGCATAAAGCCATTAACGTCTTTCTCCGCCGCGCAGTTTGTCAAGGCGAGCCGCAAGCTGGCGGCGGAGGGCGTCCGCATCGGCGTCTATCCCTTTCGCGACCGTTTCAGTGGCTGACCTTGCGCGTCTTGCGTCTTCGCTGAGTTCCGACACCCGCTCGAACATGCGCAGCAGCGAGTGCAGCGTGCGAGCCTCGCGCTCGTGGTCGGCGGATGACTGCGGCTCTGCGCACTGGAGCCGTTCCTCGAATTTGGTCATTTTATCGTCCAGCGCCTGCGTCAGGCGTTTCAAGAGGTTCCGAGACAGTTTCGGTTGCGGCGGCGCTGGCTTTGTCGGCGCAGCGTCTGTGCGAATATCCCACGTTTTTTTGCGGCGGTAGAAAGCGGAGCGGCTGACGCCATGACGCGCGCACACGTCCGCAATCGAGTAACCGGCGACCGCGTAATCGCGCGCGACCGCCGTCCAATCAACATCAGCTTTGATTTTCATTGACCTGTTTGGGGACCGCAGCAAGGATTGATCTGCGAGATGAAATCGAGAGAATGATTTTCGTGAGAGACCGTGTCGTCCAGATGTCAGATCATGCACAATTACTACATGACCAGCGGCGCGCTGTCAATACAAAAACTGCGCAAGATCATTTTATATTTAGACTAGTCAGTATTTATCCCCGAGATTACAGTAAATCTTATTTTAACTTTGCGTGGGCTGTGTAGTGAACGGCTGATCACATTTGGGGGGGCAAAACGCTTTTCGCGTTCCCTTCGCCAGTTGCATGGCTTAATAATTTAGCGGCAAACTTTACCGATATGGATGCAACGCCTTGCACGACTGGATATTCAAACCAAACCGCCGCGCCCGCCTCGTTGACTGGTGGGCGCTCGATTCCTGGCTCGATTCGAGCGTTTATGGCGCATGGGCGCGCTATAAGGACTGGTGGGCGTCGTATTCAGCTTTTTTCGGGCGCTTCCGGGTAACAGGCGCCCGGAAATTTGCGACCGAAGCCGTTTCGGAGAGCGCCAACCTGACCATCCTCGGGCTTCTGGCGCTGCTGACATTCTGCTTGCCCGCGATCGAAGAGACAAACAATGCAAGCTGGCGCACGGCCAGCGAGTTTAGCGTCACCTTCCTCGATCGGACCGGCGCGGAGGTCGGTAAGCGCGGAATATTGTATTCGGACGCCGTGCCGCTCAGCGAAATCCCTGACGTTCTCATCAAAGCGACGATGGCG
>JBGSLP010000220.1:0-23480 GCA_041740655.1 Alphaproteobacteria bacterium | reverse complement strand
AAGCGAGGCTGCGCCGATCCCGGCGGCAGCGAGTCCTGCTGTCGTTGCAACAGCCGCGCCCGCGCCCATTTGCGGCGCGCCGGTGATAAGCCCCGCCGCGATCGAGGGCACAAATATCGCCAGACCGAAGACCGAGACGGCGCCGAGGATTAATGCGGCCGCCTGGTTCAGAGCGATCTCGCCGGTGATCGGCTTCATCAACTCACTGAAGACGCCCGACCCAATGCCGATCACGATGGCGAGCACCATCAGCTTGACGCCAGCCGAGATGATATTGCCCAGCACACGTTCAGCCAGGAATGCTGTTCGGCCGAATAACGCGAAGGGCACGAGGATGAAGCCGGCAAGCGTGGTGAGCTTGAATTCCAGAATGGCGATGAAGAGCTGCACCGCCAGGATAAAAAAGGCGAGGAGAACGATGACCCAGGCGAGGAGAAGCACCGCGATGGTCACGAAATTCTGGAAAAAACTGGTGAACCCCGCCAGTTCTCCGGCCTTGGCGAGAAGCGGTTTACCCGCATCGAACCCCGTGGCCGCGACAAAGCCGGGCCGCATCAGGTCGGCCGCCGAAAGGCTCGCGCCAGACGCTTTGAGCCCAAGGCCCGCGAAAGATTGGAAGACGATCCCGGCGAGACTTTGGAAGTTATTCAGCAGCAGCGCAAAAAAGCCGACATACAGCACTTTCTTGATAAACTGCGCGGGCACATTATCTTCGCCCGATAGCGCCCAAAATAGACCCGCCAGCGTGATGTCGATCGCGATCAGCACGCTGGTGAGATAGGCGACCTCCCCGGACAGCAGTCCGAAGCCACTGTCGATGTAGCGGCTGAAGGTCTCGGTGAAGCGGTCGATGATAGCGAGATCGTCCATGGGAGCGTCTCAACTGGCCAGACGGAAGGGCAACGCGTCGCTGATGTCTGCGGCCTCGGGCGGCAACAGACGTTGCAGATCTTCGTCGAGCGAGCGGTCGTGTCCGCCGCCGGGCGCTGGCGATCCACCGCCTTGCTTGACCATGGCGAACACCGCTTTGAAGCCGAACCAGCTATAAAAATGAGCAAGCGACGGCTCGCAAAAAACGGCGATCCGGTCTGCGCCTTCGAGCCGGTGCAGCATGCGCCGCATCAACCGCGTCCCCACGCCCTGTTTATGGAAATCGGGATGCACGCCGAACAGCGTTAGATGCATAGCGGCTGTCCCCTGCCGCTCGGCGGCGAGCAGACCGACCACGACGTTCATTGCCGGATCGATGGCGAGTTCGACTGCATCGCTCGACTGCAGGCATTGGATAAGCGCGTGGGGGCACGCGCCAAGGCGCGGTCGGGCCTGCCACAGCATCCGAAGGGCGTCGGCGTCTAGGCCCTGGGTAGTGGACTCATAATAAAGATTCATCGGGGGAAACTCCTCCTCGTGAGATGATGTCAACGACTGCCCGGATAGGCCGAGGCCGTGCCTAGAAAGGTCTGGAAGCGCTGGCGCGCTTCCTCTTGGCTCACCAGATCGCGGGCGCGATCGGCGCTGACCGCGCGTGCGTTCGCAGCCAGCAGGGCTTGTGTCTGCAAAGTCTGCTTGATGCTTAGGCCGCTCAGTTCATTGCCGGTTTGAGCCGCCTGGAGACTGCCAACGGCTGACTTCGATTGGCTGAGCAATTGTTCGAGGAGGCGTCCGTCGCTCACAACGCTTTCGGCGACCTGCGCTTGCGCCAAGGCGCTTCGTTTGAAGGCGCCCATCGCCTCGGTCCAGCGCTCTCGCGCGGCGCTAACCGCGGCGTCGCCGGAGAGCGACCTAAATTCGCTTGGGTAAAGGCGCGCGAGAGCGCTTTGCGTTTCAGCGACGGATAGCGAAACGGCGTCACCTTTGCTCAAAGCGGAGTTTAGCTGGTTTAAGTTGGATTGCAGTTTCGGGGCTACCGACTGTCCGATCGATGCCAGATGCTGATCCATACGGATGAGCATCTGCGTCTCGTTCTGCAATTGCTGGATCTGGTTGTTGACGCTTTGCAGCGTCCGCAGAGCTGAGAGCAGGTTTTGTTGGTAGTTTGCGGGGTCAAACACGATGTCCGCCCCGGCGCTGGGCGTCGAAAGCTCAAGCAGCGCGAGCGTCAAAACAAAAATCCGGAAACGGCGGTATCGCCGGCGATGCATGGCATTTTTCCTTGGTGTGACAATGGGTTTGGGGTCAGGCGGCGCGGCGTGGCGCGAGCTTGACGAACAGATCGGCCTCCAGCCTGGCGTCGAAGGTTTCTGGCTTAGACTGAAGCCGTGCATCGCCCATGTCCGGCGTCAACGACGGCTGAATGGTGACGTCGTCGGTATCAGGCGTCTTCAATGCCGCGGCGGATAAGGGGCTTTGGCTTGGACCCATCGCTCCGAAGCGCATCAGCAGATCGGCGGCCCACCCCAAATCTTTCGCCTTGAAGAACTCCAGCGCGAAGGCGGCGCGCGGATGGTCGGCCAACAGCCGGTCAACCAGCCGCTGATCGGCGGGCGAGCCCGCGCCGCACAGGCTCAACGCCAGCGGGCCGAGCCCTAACTCAAACACCCGGTTGCCACGCGCGGTCTGGGCGTAATAGTCACGCTTCGGCGTCGCCCGCGAGATGATCTCAATTTGCGCGTCATTCAGACCGAAGCGCTCATAGACAGCCCGCATTTGCGGCTCGATGGCCCGGTCATTCGGCAGAAACAGCCGCGTCGGGCAGCTTTCGATCAGGGCGGAGGCAATCGAGGATCGCTCGATGTCGGCGAGACTTTGGGTGGCGAAGACAACCGCGACATTCTTCTTGCGCAAGGTCTTTAGCCAGGCGCGGATGCGGCCGGCGAACAGCGGATCGTCGAGGAACACCCACGCCTCATCGAGAATGAGGAGCGTCGGCCGTCCATCGAACCGCGCCTCAAGCCGATGAAACAGATAGGTGAGCACCGGCGGCACCAGCCGGGCGTGCTCCATCAGCGCCTCGAGTTCGAGATGCAGAACGGCTGCGGCGCTTGAGTGCTCGTCGGCTCCGTCGAGTAAGCGCCCAAAGGCGCCGTCCAGCGTGTAAGGCGTCAGCGCCTGGCTCAAAGCGTTGGATTGGATTAAGACAGCGAGGCCGGTAAGCGTGCGTTCGGCAATGGGCGCCGTCGCCAGACTTTGCAGCGCCGTCCACACCGCTTGCTTTGCCTCGGGCGTTATGGTCACGCCCTCATGGGCGAGGAGGCCCGTCACCCAATCGAGCGCCACCGCCAGTTCGGCGGGTTGGTCGATGTCCTTGAGGGGCTGTAGCGATAAACCGCCGTCGAGGCTTAAATCCACGGTTTCGCCGCCCATGGCGAGACAGGCGGCGCGGGCCGAACGTCCTTTATCGAACACGATCACCTGCGCGTCGATGAAGCGTCGAAACTGCAAAGCCAGCGCGCTGAGCAATACCGACTTGCCCGATCCGGTTGGCCCCACCACAAGTGTATGCCCGACATCGCCGACATGCAGATCGAAGCGGAACGGTGTTGCTCCCCGGGTACGGGTCATTATCAACACGGGCGCGCGCAAATGGGCATTATGGGTCGGCCCTGCCCACACGGCTGAGAGCGGCATCAGATGCGCCAGATTAAGCGTGTGGACAATCGGCTGGCGGATATTGGCGTAAGGGTTGCCGGGGAGGCTCCCAAGCCAGGCCTCGACCGCGTTCAAGGTTTCCCGAATGGTGGTGAGGCCGCGCCCGTTGACAACCCGCTCGATGGCGAGGAGCTTGTCCTCCGCCGCGCGCTCGTCGGCGTCGCTCACCACAATCGTGGCCGTCATATAGCCGTAGGCGACGTCGTCGGCGCCCAGCTCCTGCAAAGCCTCGTCCGCATCGATCGCTTTATTCGCGGCATCCGCGTCGAGAAGCGCCGTCTCATTGTTGAACATCACCTCGCGCAGGATCATGGCGACGGATTTGCGCTTGGCGAACCATTGGCGGCGCAGTTTTGTCAGTTCGCGGGTCGCCTCAGGCTTGTCCAGGGCGATCCAGCGCGTCATCCATCGGTAGGAGAAATTGAGGTCGTTCAGGTTATCGAGGAGGCCGGGGACCGTCGCGTTCGGGAAACCAAGGATTGTCAGCACGCGCAGATGTTTGTCCCCCAACTTTGGCGCAACGCCGCCGGTCAGCGGCGTATCCGCCAGCACTGCGTCGAGATAGACGGGGGAGCGCGGCGCGGCGACGGTCATGCGATTGGCTGACACGCAATCATGGAGATAGGTCAATGTCTCGGCATCCCCGAGCCAGCTTGCCTCGGGTAGGAGCGCCGCGAAGAGATCGAGCGCACGGTCCGTTTCGGTGAGGAACGCGGACAACGCAACTTTCGGGTCAACGCTGGCGGTCTGATCGCTCGTCCGCTCATAGAACAGGTTTTCACCGCGCGTGGCGGCGTCCGGTGGCGGCAGATACAGAAACGTGACGAAATACAGGCTTTCCGTATGCGCGCCCGCCGCCTGGAACGCCTCACGGCGCTCCTCGTCGATCAGCCAGGAGACGGGATCGGCAAAGCGGCCTTGTGGATAGCCTTCTGCAGGGATGCGGCTGGCCTCGAAGAACAGCGCCCACCCGGATCCGAAACGTTTGAGGACATTATTGAGGCGCGCGGTTACCGCCACGAGCTCGGCCTCCGTTGCGCTGTCGAGATCGGGGCCGCGGTAGCGTGCTGTGCGCTGATAGCTGCCGTCCTTGTTAAGGACGACGCCGGGCGCAACGAGGCAGGCCCAGGGCAGATAATCGGCAAGGCGGGTGGCGCGGGATTTGTATTCGGCGAGATTCAGCATGACAGATATCCTTTGTGACGAGCGTGTCGGGAGACAACGGCTGGGAAAGCGGGGTCTTTGCGGGCAAGCCATACGCCAAGCGCATGGCCTGCGACCCAGATCAGGAGGCCGGCGAGCCAAAGTCTGAGACCGAGGCCAATGGCGGCGGCGAGCGTGCCATTGAGGATGGCGAAGGCGCGAGGGCATCCACCCATCAGCACCGGCTCGGTCAGTGCGCGGTGCAGCGGCGTCTCAAAACCTGGAATGGGGGAGCGGGACATGGTCGCCTCAATCGATCAATGCGCCGCCGGCGAAGGAGAAAAACGACAGAAAAAACGATGTCGCGGCGAAGGCGATGGTGAGGCCGAACACGACCTGGATCATCCGCCGGAAACCGCCGCCCATATCGCCGAAGGCGAGGCTGAGCCCGGTGACGATGATGACGATCACGGCGATCACCTTGGCGACGGGGCCTTCGATGGAGGTGAGTATCTGGGTGAGCGGCGCTTCCCAGGGCATGCCGGAGCCGGCGGCATGGGCGGGTGCGCAAGCATTTGATACGCCCGTTAAGGCGACAGCGGCTCGTATTGGAAGGTCGGAAATCTGGAACAAACAATTGGATCGCTTGCGCATTATTGACATTTTCCTCGGTTGGCGGAAAGAGCCGCACTTCGAGGTCAAGCATGCAAATTGAGCGCGAAATCCACCATCGTCAAAGCCGTGAAAACCCGGGCGCCGCCTAGATACGGGGGTACAATGGATGACTTTGGTCGGATGGCAAACACGACATGGCATTGAATGATTAAGAGTTGTGAGTTCCCATTTGAGCCCAGACGCGCCGCCCCTTTCACTATCGCGGGCAATATCATAAATTAAAGCATGAGAGTCGTGCTGGACACCTCGGTTTTAGTCGCGTCGATCCGAAGTGACGCAGGCGTCTCTTGCTTGGCGTTCTAGACGGCAGGGTCAAAACGCTCGTCTCCGTCCCGTTGATGATTGAGTACGAGGCCGTGATGACGCGTTCAGAGCATCTCGCCGCATCGGGCCTTAGCGCGGAGGATGTCGGCGTGCTTCTTGATGCAATCGCTGCGGTGGTTGAGCCGGTGAAACTTGATTTTTTGTGGCGGCCGACGCTGAAGGATGCCGATGATGACATGGTGTTAGAGGCGGCCGTCAACGGCCGGGCGCACGCCATCGTTACCCTCAATGCCCGCGACTTTAGCCCTCACGCCGAACGGTTCGGCGTGTCCGTGCAATCGCCACAGGAAGCGATGAGGAGCTTCGGAGTATAAACATGCGGAAAAGTAACTTCGCCTTGCGCGTACAGCCGTCTTTGCTCGAGGAGGCGCGCAAGGTCGCCGAGACTGAGGGCGTCGCGCTGAACCAGCTCATCAATGTGGCGCTGGCCGAAAAGCTTTCAGCACTGCGCACGGAAAGTTATTTCGTGGAGCGCGCCGCGCGCGCGGATTCGGCAAAAGTGCTTGAGGTTCTAAGACGCGCCGGTCGCGGGCAGGCGCCGGTGAAAGGGGATGATCTCAAATAAGTGACTGCCCCCGCCTTCCCGCCGCTCGGTAAATGTGTAGACAAGCGCGAGGCGGGTCAGCGTTCTATGTTTGCCGCTCCGTCAAGCGCTGCTTCGTAGCTTGCTCAATGTGAGTGACACGCGATTTGTTGAGATAAAACAGCTTGTTCGGCATCGCCGTTCACATCGTTCAGATCGACGGGATGCATTTTAACCACAACAGCGCCGCGGTTGCACGCCTCAAGGCTCTGCCGCCGGGTCGGCATTATGGCGCGTCGGCAGACAGCGACTGCTGGGTGATGGTCGGTAGAGACCTGCGCGATGTCACCCATTGGTCCATCGTTCCCCCTGCTGCGAGTTTGACCTTTGCTTGGGGAGAAGGCGGCTGCGCTGTCGAGTTCGGTGGCGGCGGGTTTCAGATGACCCGGGGCGACTGGATGTGGATCGACGCCGGGTTCGCACACCGGGGAGAAACCTGCCGGGTTCCGATTTCTTGACGGTCTTCATTCCGGATAAGTATGTGACGTCAGCGGCTCTTCACATCGCGCCGATTGGCGCTTCTGCGCAGCAAGCTCCGCTTGAGCTTGCAAACATGCTTACTCGCCTCGCTGTTATGTTACTCGACGGCTTACTCCACCCGAACCATCGAAGCGCCGTTCCTCGACACGATCCTTGACTGCGTGGGTACGACCTTTGAACCGCAAGAAGCGGTTCATGGGCCTGGCAATCCTACCTCCCGCGCAGCGACAATGCTGCGCGATCATGAACGCCGCGAGTATCGTATTGCCGATATCGCCAATGCTGTGGGTCTGAGCCATTCGGAACTCAGTCGACAGTTCAAAGATCATTACCGAGTAACGCCTAAACTGTACCGCAGGCACGTCCGACTGGCTCTCGCGACACGTGCGTTGGCTAAAGGGTCGTCCGTGCTGGCGGCTGCACATGATGCCGGCTTTTCCGACACCGCGCACTTAAGCCGGACCTTCCGAGAGCAATATGGCGTGGCTCCATCACTTTGGTCTAGGCGGGTAGCAGGCTGCAACGACTGACACCTCAGGCGGCGATCCAGTGCTGTTCGTAACTGCCAGACCGCTCTGCAGTGCGACCGACGGTTTGGTGTAGCGATCAGCACTATTTCTCCCAAAAGCCTCGCTTAAAGTCAGAGTCGGACGGTCAGAAGCGCCAACTATGAAGGCCGGATCGCGGCTAACGCTTCCAGTCGGCAATGGCACCGAGTTTATACTGACCTCCAAAAACGGGATTTGTCTTTAGGTTCTCTAAATTTATCAATAATTTGGTAGTGGTAGGGTGGGCTTGCGGCAGGCCTGCGCACTATGGACTATTTGCGGCGGTGGAGGGAGCACCTTTTACCCTCGTTGTCTCTACAGCGCTCTTCTAACCGCTCGTCGCCTCGCTCACGGTTGCATACAGAAGAATAGGCGTTTAATCCCCGGAATTCGCAAAGTATGCACAGCCTGAGTGATTGAATTGCATAATACGTAATTTAATTCAAATTTTACGGAACTTTCGTGAGCCTTTAGAGTACCGGTTGATTATGGCATTCAGATTTTGAGTGATGCAGGCGTGCGAGGGAATTCATGGCTTTTTTATCTCGTTTGCGAACGCAGATGATTGCCCGTGGTCTGCTTTTAACCGTCAGTCTCACGCTATCGCTAAGTGTGAGTGTGAGGCCTACCCACGCCATTACGCAGATTGCGAAACCTGCAAATCAAGATGTGCTGCATACGCTCGTACAATCTCGGGGTAACGGAAACGCCAACGCCGGGGGCGGAAACAACGGCAACGGGAACGCCAACGCCGGGGGCGGAAACAACGGCAACGGAAATGCCAACGCCGGGGGCGGAAACAACGGCAACGGAAACGCCAACGCCGGGGGCGGGAATAACGGAAACGGAAACCCCAACGCCGGGGGCGGGAATAACGGCAACGGGAACGCCAACGCCGGGGGCGGAAACAACGGAAACGGAAACGCCAACGCCAGTGCAGGAAATAATCAGTCTCCAACTGCTACGTCGACTATAAACGAGACACTCGTCAATCAAGTGCAGCAGATCATTGAAAAAGAGATGGATAAAGGAACGCCAGGAGCTGCGTTATCCGGCATTCAACAGCATAATTTTCACGACAGCCTGTCGGTTTTTACCATGTCCAGCGTTTCGTGGATGCGCCACGACGGACTAACCATCAACCACCCAGACCGAAAATCCAGAAGCGCCAGCTTTGAGACGGTTATGTATGGTGTGACCGCTGGAGCCCGACTTGATGCATCTGCACTGTTTGCGCTTAAGCCCGAAACTGTCACTTTCGGCGGATTTGGAAATTACACGACCTCTGACTTTACAACTAACGGATCTGACGTAACGACCGGCTTAGGCAAGGGCGCCCTGCAGTCATACGCTGTGGGCGGCTACTCCGTGATAAATGTGAAACCGTTTTATTTGTTGGGTATCTTCGGTCAGTCGTGGGGCGACCTCGGGTATGTCAATGAGTCAGACCAGTCAAAAACATCTTATGGGTCCGATGGACGCTTCGCTTCGCTGCAAGCCGGTGTCATCATACCCGCTGCTGCGGGCTTTAAGGTCGATTTTAGAGCCGGCGTTGTACATGCGAACAGCGAAGCCGAAAACTACAAGGACAGTGCTGGTGTAAGCTTCAGTGACGCTCGTACGGACGAAACCAGTGGCTTAGCGTCCGCCAAGATTTTCTCTTCCAGCAATTATGGTGACTGGACAGTACGTCCATTTTTTCAGGGCGGCGTCTCATATCGTTTTTCTTATGACAACGAAGTGGTTGTCGATGAAACACTCTTCCGATTTGAAGATGCTGATGAAAGTTTCTTTGGCCGCATCGGTCTCGACCTCGATCACAAAAACGGACTTCAGTCATTTTTGTCGATCCGTGGCGATGCGAGTTCAGATAGTGAGGGCGTTACAGGTCAGGCAGGGCTAACCCTTAAACTGGATTAAAACCCCCCCGTTAAAACCTCGGAAACATGGCTTTGATTTGGGGAGCGCGTTATAACCCCTGGCGTTCCTGTAATCTCACTGACTGCTCGGGCCGTAACCCGCCGAGGCGTAGAATTCACAGGGTTTGGTTTCTTGCTAAGTGTCGTCTTTCGAGTGATGTTCGCAGGCTTCTTGCTCAGGGGACGTTGAACTTTTGGCGTCGCCGGAGCGAGGGGCGCTAGCTCCCCAGGCGGTTGCAAACTCGCAGTGTTTGAATCAGAAGTTAACGCAGACGGTATTACTGCCGGAGGTGGGGACACTGTTGCTTCGAAGATTGCAGCAAGCGGCGCTTCTTCAGGAAACGAAAACCGGGTAATCGCTCTTTCTCTTCGCGGAGGGGAGTCACTGACCGCAGGCTTTGGTAGGGGTAGTTCAGGGCTGGGCACGGGCCTCTTTATGATTATGTCCGAATGCAACCAAAGACCGATACCCAGGGCCAATGAGGCAATCGCCATGACCGAAAACCCGAAACTGCTGGGCTGCGGTCCCACCAACAAAAGCCGCGACAACACGCGGGGCTCCAGCTTCGCATCGTATCGCAGGCGCTTTTTTGGGTTTTTTAGGATTTCGAAAGCACGGTTGATCCGTTTGAACTGCTCCTCGTGCAGCTTTTCACCGGGTTTAAGGTCTGGATGATAAATTTTGGCGAGCGCGAGATACGCGGAACGAATTTCTTCGCCGGTCGCGTACTGCTGCACACCGAGGGTTGAATATGCGTTACCCTTACGGTTTGCCATACGCGATCCGCTAAAGTTTATGCACAGACGTTTGCTTGCTTGGACTCAATATCAAACGACCCTTAGATTTTATTGTTCCGCATCCCGTGCGCAAAAACATGCTCAGTAAACGGTATCCTTTGCATACGAAATTTGCTTTTTTGGGGCACGCATGCAATTAGCGTCGACGGTTTTGCAATCCATCCAGCCGGACGCCCAGTATGCCTGCTCGCAATACCGTTTATGAGTTGCGTAATCGCTTACAGAGTCCCTGCCTTGAAGGCCCTCTTGCGGAGACGATAAATAAGCACTGATGCGACCCGCTCGAAGCGCTCCAGCGCAAATGCGTTCAAGCGATCACTTTCGTAAAGGCTTATAGGCTTGCTGATCAATGCCGTGACCACGGGACGACCTACGGCGCTGCGCTCAAGAGGAGTCCGAAGTGCGAAAACGTATCTGGCTAAGTGTGGCTGCACTCGGAATAGTGGCAGTCGCTGGGTTGTTCTCGGTCAAAACTTTTCTATCGGACGCCTTCTCCCAAGGTCCAACGGATGGACCCTTCACGGCGGACGGAACCTGTCCCGAGTTTAAGACAACTTACAAGAGTTGCGAAATCCTGTTCGGAAATCGTGGACTTTCCACACTCAACTCCTTGTATGAAACATTCTTGGGAGAAGGGGCTTTCGAGATCAGCAGCTTTGACGTTGAGACCTTGCCCGAGAGGCGGTTCAACATCATCGCCCAATCGAACCGGGGACCGATCAGATCAAAGATCTATCCAGACCGGTTGGTTCGTGTCGGTCAGGATCGGGAGAATGAATCCGTTTATCGGACGCACCAATCCCCGTTCTGCGACGCTGGCCGCATTTACGAACATCAAGTTGGCTATGTGAACGCGAGTATTAACGTACAGAATCTGGAATTCTGGACCGAACGCGACGGCCAAGCATGACCCGAACGCCGGATTTGCCGTCCTTACCAGCCGCTGCTCCTATGAACTTGTCGAGAAGGCGGTGATCGCGCGCATCGGCGTCCTCGTCACCGTTTCGGCGCCGACCAGCCTTGCGATACAGTGGGCGCGGCAGGGCAGACTTACGCTGGTCTCGCTGGCGCGGCCTGACAGCGCCCTCGTTTTCAACGATCCTTCGGGAATGTTTGCCGAAACCGAGTGAGCCGTCTCGCGCAGTGGTCAGCAAGCGCCTGTAGATGACGACATATCAAGTAGGATAGCCGAGCCGCGCGTCAGCCAAAGATGCACCCCGGCTCCAACAAGCGCGACCACGGCGACAGAGACTGTATAAATGAGAGGCTTCATAAAAATGAGCGGCATTTACTCGCCGCTCATTTTAGCATTAGCGTGAGGCCGTGTCTTCGACGTCTTCAAACGCCTCGCGCATATTATTGGCTGCAAAATCCTGCGCATCATCGGCGTCATCCACAACGGCCGCCATTCCAAAAAACTCGTGGGTGGAGCCGCTGTATTGCTCATAAGATACAGCAACATCAGCTTTACGAAGGGCGTCACGGAGTTTCTCGCCATCGTTCAACAGAGGATCGATCTCCGCAGTTATTATCGTAGCGCTTGGCAGGCCTTTCAGGTTCGCCTTCACCAGGTTTATCATCGGACTTTTCATACCCTCATCTCCAAGCGAGTGTTTGCCGAACCACTGCATCATCGCTTTGTTCAAGGGCACCGCATTGACGTTATCCTGATAGGATTCAGTGTTCATATCGGTGTCGGCTATCGGATAAACGAGGACCATATGAACGGGCATCGTAACGTTTTGATCTCGGGCCATAATCGCCACGTTAGCGGCCAAATTTCCGCCCGCACTTTCGCCTAGCACCGCTACGCGTCGCGGATCACCGCCCCATTCAGCCGCTTTGGACAGCGCCCATTTGTACCCGGCGAATGCATCTTCATGTGCTGCAGGAAATTTCGCTTCGGGAGCGCGGCGATATTCTATTGAAACCACGATCGCCTTAGTCTTTTCTGCAATGGCGAGAGCGGATGCTTCGTAAGTATTGATGTCCGCGATTACAAAGCCACCACCGTGATAATAAACCACAACAGGAAACGCGGTGTCATCGCTATCTTTTTCGTCCGGGATGTAGACGCGGGCTGGCTGATTTCCCGCAGCGCCCGGATATGTAACGTCGATTTTTTTTACTTTGGAAGGCTTGGGCGTAGTTTTCTCCTCAGCCATGAGCGCCTTGACAGCATCGGCTGGCGTCGGCTGCTTGCGAGCTTCTTCAGGCGTAAGAGTTTCAATTGCTTTGCCGTTTAGTTTTTGAAGGCTCTGAATGACCTTCCCCATGTCGCTATCAGCATTATCTATAGTCTTCTTGAAATCTTGAGCGAAGGCGTATGATGCAACCAATGCTCCTGCCGCAGCGACTGAAAGAAAAAGCATCGTGTTCTTCATATTCAAACCCCTTTATGGTTGAGTTATCAAATTCAACAACCCCGGGGGGTATAAAGTTCCTACCTGCCCAAGCGGCAGCCAAGTGACCTTGCTTACCAAATCAACATTCGGCGGCTTGGCGTATGGACTACCGGCGCGACACGACCGTGATATTCACCGTGAGCGGCTTGCCCGAACTTGCGCCCTTGGCGTCCGACGCCACGATATCGAAGCTCGCGTCTCGCTTCTGGAACCGTCATGGACGAACAGCACGCGACCGGATTCGATATCGGCCTGTGTGAAGCTCGTGATCTGAGTATTCTTGGCGGAGGTGAGAGCCATAAACCCGTTTTTCACGTTGGATACGTTGAGGTTAATGTCGGCCGGATTGTCGTCCGGATCGAACGCGGAGATATCCTCGGTGGTGACGAGCACGGAGCGACCTTTGGTGACGGACACCTTGAGGTCGCCGGCCAGACGCGGCGGCGCATTGCGAAGCTCCGCGCTGAGTTCGCCGCCCATTTCCATCGCGAGCTGCCAATACTGCACGTCGCCATTCACGGCGCCGGAGCTGCGGATGGTGATGAGGTTCTTGATCACCACGTTGCCCTGCAGCGTACCGCGAACATCCGCAGTCACCGTCCGGACCTTGCCGTGGAGGCGGCCGCCTTCATGGACGATCAGCTCGTCAGCGATCAATTCGCCTTCGATGTATCCGTGAACCTCGATCTGACGGCAGTTGCGGATTGCTCCGATAACCGTGGTGTCTTTCTGGATGACGGTTTGGCTCGATTGCGCCATGGGAGCGTTACTCTTCGCTTTCGACTTTTCCAGAACGGCGCGCCGACCGCCGATGTCGTATGTCGCCCCTGAGGACGACCGCAGATGACTCCATCGTTGCGATGCGTTTCGACGCTGCGGCTGATTAAATGGTGTTGGCGCTCCACAGCTAAATAACGCATCGGAGACAATGCACGTTGCCTTCCGCCGTTGTCTGCAGTAGCGGGTCAAATGACCCTTACCCCTGCCCACTCGGTCTCGCGACGCCTTTGCCGATCATGGTGGGCGTGAGGCCAGGCGCCCGAGCGTTGGAGAAAGTCGATGCGGTTATTTTCGGCAAAATCGGCGCTTTGATGCTCGGAAAACCGGCGGTCGTTGCGATAAAACCCGCATCCGGCTCTGCGACAGAGAATATGCTGCGTTTCGCACCCCGTCTGAAGCGTAACAGCGAGCATCCTCTGAGAGCAGCGCTATTGTAAAGCTGGTGGAACCTCGGATATGGGGATCGCCATGGGCAAAAGAACCAATGTGGCGATGGAAAGCGGCGGCATAACTTTGCTGAGAGGCGATCTGATGGGAATTGTGGGCCAGCGTGCTCTTTAGGGGAGTGATGAACAAGATCCGCCAGTACCTGTGGCGGCAGGCGTGATCTACCCGTTCTGAGGTCTGCTTCTGTCGCCAATGATAGCCGCCGATATGGCTTTGTCATCCGTCACCGTCATCGCAAACGCTCTGAGACTACGCTCAGCAGGTATTTTGCGCCCCAGCTCGGCGTAAAGTTCCTATTCGGCTCGGCATGTCACGCCTGGATGACCTTTGTCGATGTGTTAGGTCAACACCATTTCACGCGGTATAGACCGAGCGCAACATCGCTACGGCTTAGCGGCAGGGCTCGGGGTTGGATCAAGGCGCAAGGCTCAGGTCTTTCAGAGTAGCGAAAAGCCAAGCCACACCTGTGTCCAGTATCGCCGCTTTTGATGCGATGAGGCGGATTTGGTCGCGCCGCGGCGGCAGTGGCGATTTCCAGGCTTTGATGCCGAAACGCGGGCCATGTGACACGACGAGTTGCTTTGGAAGGGCCGCGACTAGGTCACTTTCAGCAATGATCGCCAGCGCCATCATAAAATTTGGCACAGTCAACTCGATCCGGCGATTGAGGCCGCGCTCGGCAAGCGCTTCGTCAATGAAGCCATGGGGGTCGCCCGTCATGGACACGAGTAAATGTCGAAACTCGCAAAATTGCTTCAGCGTAGGAGATCTGGCTTGCGAATGACCTGATCGGGCTGCGATAACAAATTCCTCCTTGTAAAGAACATGCTCGGCGAAACGGGCGGGCACGCTATGAATTGGCATGATCGCGATGTCGATCGCGCGTGTCTCCAGGTCGTCGAGGCCGTGCTGCCATGCACGCTCAAACGGCGTTCCCCCAAGCGGAGGCAATAGTTGGCGGGTTGCAATGTCGACAAACGGAGCATTTTCCCGAAGGAAGGCGAGCAATGGCGGCAACACAACGGCAAGAACCGCGTCAGGCGCCCCGATCCTGAAGCGGCGACGCGACGATGCCGGGTCGAACGGCGTAGCTGCCAAGACGACATTCCTGATCTGAGCAAGCACCTCGACGACTAAAGGAGCGAGTTGCTCTGCGCGCTCGCTTGGGACAACGCCCTTTGGTGTTCGCAGAAACAACGGGTCATTGAGCAGCCTTCGCAGTCGACCAAGACCATGACTGACAGCGGATGGCGATAAGTTCAAACGCTGAGAAGCGCGGCCAACATGCCGTTCCTTGAAAACGACGTCGAACAAAACCAGTAAGTTCAGATCTGTGCGAGAAAGGTCAATCTGGTTCAGCATATTGTTGAAGTCATATCACTGGCTTCAGGACTATACAACGGCCACTAAGCTTGCTGACGAAACTGGACGCAGGAGCCAAGCCATGACCGAACCCACAAAAATTACAGCGGAGACGGACCAACAACGTGTTGCGCTGCCAAGGCGTACCGCGATCTTGTTTGGCGTGGCGACTGCGTTTTTATGCGCTTTTTCACTCGATACGATAGGAGACGAGGACGCAGTCGGCGCACTGATCAAGCTTGCCGAAGAAAAGAACGCAGCGTTCATGCGCGGTGATATGAATCGTTGGGCCGACATGACCAATTTCACGTCCGATTTCACGCTGATGCAACCGTTCGGCGGCGCCGCCAGCCACGGCTTTGACAAGAGTCCTGAGAAGCTTGCGGAGATGTCGCGCTTCTTTCGGTCCGGCGAAGCCAAGCTTGAAGTCATTCAGACCTATGGCTCAAGGGATTTCGTTGTGCTGGTCATGATCGAGCGGCAGACTGCCGAAATCGGAGGTTTATCCAATCAGGATTGGTCGCTGCGTGTGACGGAAGTGTACCGCAAGGTTAGCTCAGGATGGCAATTAGCCCATCGCCATGCCGATCCGCTGGTTCGGCGGCTGACGCTGGAGCAAACAGCAGCTATCGCTCGTGGCGAGTTAGAATAAAAGGCTGGCAGCAATGACATTGCATGACCGTATCGTCCTTCGAAATGCATTCAATAATGAGACCTTCATATTTGCGCCCGCCACCGACCCCGAAGTCGCTCGCTTTGATGTTATTCTGGGGGCAGGAGGGAGTGGCGGCGGCAATGCGCTCGTGCATATCCATCCCGGCGCCAGCGAGACTTTCACGGTGAAGTCAGGACGGCTCGCCGTCGTGATGCGCGGTATCGAGCATATTCTGGAGGTTGGTCAATCCATCACTATCCCCGCCGGCACACCGCACTACTTTAAAAACGCAGGCGCTGACCCAACCGAAGCGTCAGTGGAGTTCCATCCTCCACAACAGCATCTGCGCTTTTTCAAGAACTTCACGATGCTGGCGGAAAAGAGAACGGAATGGTTCTCGACCAAGGGCGATCCACATTTGCTGCTGATCGCCCTGGTGCTACACGCCTACCGAGGTCACCTATACCTGGCCGGTATTCCAATCTTCGTGCAGAAAATGTTGTTCGGCGCCCTTGCTCCGATTGCTCGCTACCGAGGCTATCGGCTTGAAATAGAGCCTATTGCGAAGGAGACAGCGTGACCGGGACGCTGAGAGGATGATGCCGCAGCCCGAACCCCAGAAAACAGACTACGACATACAAACCTTCCGTACTTTATTGGGTGGCGATTCGGCGAATGGTGAACCAGGAAAGCGACGCGTCGCTGCCGGGCCGAAGCGTGTGCAAATGACCCTGCGCCGCCCAAACCTCACCCTCGCGCATTGCCGCCGTTGTGGTGTAAACATCGTCAAGCGGCATGCGCTCGGCAATTGTTCCTGAATGCCAGCCATCGGCGCTTCGCAGCAAAACAAGTTCATTCGCAACAATTTGGCCGGCCCGATTTCGGATAAGTATGAGATCGTTGCCGACAAGCTTTATGCCATCAGTCGCTGCGAAGGATTCGGGGAGTTTAATCTGGCTCCAGTTGCTTGGCGCATTAAGTGGGATACGGAACAGTAGGCCGTCGCTTTTTTTGGCGACGATCAGAAACCCTTGCGGATGAACCTGAATGCCATTGAGACTGAAGCCTTGGCCAATAAAGCGGTCGTCTGTCAGGAAAATCGATGCATCACCATCTGGAGTGACTTTGTAGATCATCGGAGAGAGACTGTTGGTGATATAAACGTTGCCGTCCGCATCAACATCGAGGTCGTTTGGAAAAATGGGTGCGCCGGGTTTAACTGCGACAAGGTCTACGTATCGAACCAATACTCCTGTATCGAGGTCAAAGATCGCAAGCCCCCCAGCCTTCCGGTTGGTTGTGTCGGTGCTGTTTACGGCAACGCCATAATCCCCATTTGCTACCAGAAGCCGTCGCCGCTTAGCATCGACGCGTACGCCGATGGTTGAAAGTAATCGCTCATGACGCGCAAAAACACTTTGATGACCATCCGGCTTTACAGCGGTAATGGCCCCGTCACGCACAGAGCTCAAAAAAAATCGGTCAGTTTTCGGATCGTAGTCGATGCCTTCCGGGTAAAGCGCCGGGCGGTTGACACGGATTTCGGTTGGCGACCCGCGATCCAGGAGGATTTCGGCATGGCTCGGGAGCGTGATCGATAGGGTAAGGATTACACTGGCAACGCAAACTAAATTAGTCTTGAAGTCGCGGGACGGCATCGGGATCTCCTTGAGGGCGGTATAACCGCAATGTGAGTTGCCAAGGCAGCCACGACAAATGCGGAATACTCGCCCTACAGATGAGTTTAGGTCATCGGTATCAAGCCAATGCGAAGATTGCCTCCACTTTCCTCTTTACGTGTTTTTGAGGCTGCGGCGCGCCTGCGCAGCTTCAAAGAGGCGGCGAAAGAACTGGCTGTAACCCCCACCGCCGTCAGTCACCAAATCCGCGGGCTAGAAGCCCACATCGGGGTGCGCCTCTTTGAGCGGCGCGCCCGACAGGTAATTTTAACTCCATCGGGTGAAACGCTGTACCCTGTCTTGCGTGACGGCTTCGACAATTTTGCCCGCGAAATTGCAGCCTTGGCGAGAAATCAAGCTCGGCCAGTGGTTACAATCACAGCAACACATGCCTTTACAGCCAAGTGGCTTGTGCCACGCGTGTCGCGTTTTCAGGCATCAAATCCGGGCATTAATTTACGTCTTCTAGCGTCGGATGATGTTCTCCCGCTGAATCCTGGCATGGTTGATCTCGCCGTCCGGTACGGGCGAGGCGTTTATCCCGGCTTCATTAGCACGACTCTCGTTGCGGACCGCTTTGCACCAGTAATGCACCCGCGCCTGAATGTGTCGCGTCCAGAAGAGTTGCGCCGCGTTCCGCTTATCAACTTCGCATGGCGCAACCCAGACCCTGCTCATCCCACCTGGCAAAGCTGGTTCCGTGAAGCTGGCCTCACACCCTTTGAACCCGCGTCTGTCCTCGATTTTTCCGACGAAAGCCATGCAATTCAGGCCATGGTGGCGGGGCATGGAGCGGCTTTACTGAGCCTAGTTCTTGTGCAAGAGGAATTGGCGGATGGCCTCATTATCCAGCCATTCGGTCCAGTGATCGGTGGTCTTGGCTATCATCTCGTCGAGGCGCCAGGGCAGACCTCTACGGCGCTTGCGCATGCTAAAGCATGGCTTTTGGCGGAAGTTCACGAAGGCGATGCCGACAGCCAGGCCGATACTCCTCAGCGGCAGACACGCCTATGACAGTCTATTTTCCACGCCGCGAGCAGCAACGACGCAACGTCATCCGCGCACTCATGCGCCGCTCATACGATGAGCCGCTCCATCATCCCCTCACAAACCAGGCGAAGGCCGAACGCGGCAAGCCGCCAGTCTAAGGCGACAACCTCATCTAGGCTTATGGCAATGCCTGAAATGGGTCGATAACCACAATCCCAAGGCCTTCGAAATACTTCGCATTGCGGGTCAAAAAGCGTCAAAGTGATATGTCGATGTGCCGATGGGACGAAGCAAACGGCGCGCTTGGCTGCGCGTGATGGTTTTCCCGCCCTGCAAGTTCGCACTCGCGATCGGGAAGTGCGCGATGCCGCAGGCCCACTTAGACCTGCCAAATCTTCGAATAGACAGGGGACGATAAGCGTGTAACGCGCTCTGGTATGCAGCACCGATGCGCCAGGAAAAAACCGGTCTGCATAACTCTGGTTGATCGTCAGAAAACCGATCTCATCTCTGACGCCAGTGAATTCTTCATCCATCTGCGCCTTCGCCCGCGCCAAGGCATCGCGCGAGAGATACGACCACCCCAGCGATGGCTCCACGCCTTGTGGGCGCCTCACGCGTTCACCCCGCTGAGGCCAGCGCATCGCTCAACAGTGATGGCGGTCACTTTATCATGCGCGAACCTGGCAGCTTCGGCCTCACCGGCGAACGCTGGCAAACGCAGCGTTTTGACGCGCTCGGACAGTCGCTCTGCAAGTTCGTTCATAGCCGTGTCGGCGTCACCGGTTGTCAGACCGATCGTCCGCGCCAGCGCGAGGAAATCCTGCCGCGTCAGCCGATCATCCTTTCCGTTGAGCTTGAGCGCCATACGATCGCCCCCCAAACCCGGGAAGACGCGCGTAGTGACGGCGTCGTAAAGCGGCGCGAAGCGCACGCTTGTAAAGGCCTTATCGCCTGGGTCAGCCGTCTTGAGCATCGCTAGGTTCTTCAAATGCATATCGCCGTCGGCAATCAGCCAGGCGAACACGGCGCGGCGGAACAGCATGTCGAGATCGGCGACTGGATCGGTCGAAAGCGGGCGCAGACCCCGCGCCATACGCTCGATCGTTCCGTCATATTTAGCGGAAGCAGGAAGGTCCAAAATGGAGCAAAAGTCTTCCATCGCCAGACGCCGCTGATCCGCTGGCCCCTGACAAATGTCGAACCGCTCGACGACCAGTGCGGGCGACATGCCATCGGGCATTTCCAGCAGCGCGGCACTGGGCACATCGAACCCGGCCGAGCGGCCAAGCTCCAGGCAAAGCCACTCGACAACCGGCAACGTCTCGAAGCCCGCCGTGCCGACGGGCTTGAGGATATGGGTGAACGGCTGATCAATGGCCGGAACGAGGGCGCCATCAGACATCAGGCTCATTGGCGCCTTGATCTGGACACCCGACAGGCGCGGCGTTTCCGCGCGCGCGAAGATGCGCGCTAGGTTCTGCTCGAAGGTCTCCTCGATCTCACCCCGCGCCGGACCGGCGTAGCGGCCCGTGAAGCGACCGAGGTCGATGTATCCAGCCAGTGTTGTCGTGAGAATGTCGGCAGGCAGCGCTGCCAGTTCCTCTCGACCCTCGACGATGACGATGTTCGACATATATCGCCGTCCGCGCCGGAGCGCCTCGCGTTCATCGCGGTCGTGCAGAACTTGCGCCAGCCAGCCTTCGGGCAGCAGCGATTCAATGAAGGCCGGCAGCTTGCCGGGCGTGGTCTCGCGAACGAGTGCCGGTCCCTTTGCTCGACGCCCCGGCTTCCAGCGCCATTCGAATCCATCGTGGGTCAGCCGGCCAAGCGGTTCACTGTGCCAGGCGACGAGAAGATCGAGCGCCGCCTTGTTGACCGGCGCCTTGGCAACGCCCGGCTGTGCCAACAGGAAGCGTTCGGCGCCTTCACCTTCGCGATACCATTCGTTCTCACGCGCCAGCACCCAGACCGCGTCGGCCGCGGCTTGGGGGGTCCCATGTTCCTCCACGAGACGCGCCGCCATCTGCGCGCGCATGTCGGCGGTAACCGCGCTCGCATGTTCGCTGCGCAGCCGGAACGCTTCGAGAAAGCGTTGGCGCGGCGATGAGGCATAGATGCGCAATTCGCCCAGATCATCGCCGATGACCGCCATCGCCGTCGATGGATGCTTGGGCGCTTCGTTCTGGATGATCTCGAGCGTCCGCAACCGCGTGCGTTGGTTTCGGCGGCCGCTGATAAATAGCCGGCCGTCGGGTGTCGGCGCGAGCAGCGCGGCGCTTGCCGACGACAGATAGGCGTTGGGATAGAGATAGTGCGCAATACGGACCGCATGGCCGAGGATCGTCGTCTCGATGTCCCCTTGGTCATCGACGTAAACCCCGCGCACGAGCTGGATCAACTCGCCGGCCTGCGCGCGCTGATGCGCGCGCTTGGCGTCAATTGTCTCACCGACCAAATGAAGAGCCATAGGATTATCTCGCATCTCAGATGCGCGTTAATCCCACCATCCGGCTCCGCACGCAAGAATTATCACGCATCTAAGATGCGCGATAATTCCGTCAGATAGAGCGATCGAAGCGCGCCGACGGAATGATCGGCGCGCTCCAGAACAATCATGCCGCGAACGGCATGCAGCCAGCCCTATGGCGACTGGCCTAGCGGGCGCCGAGCGGTTCACCGCCATCCCGCGGCCGCCCTTGATCCGCCCCTCGCGGCGGCTTCTCCGACGGTCCCGGCGCTTCTGGGTCCCGGTCCCCAATCTTGAACGGTCAGGGCGTCGTCGATTGATCGAGCGAGGTGGCCTGCACAATGGCGCGGAAATTCTCCAGAAACTCGGGTTGCCGCCCCGCCAGAAAATCCCTCGATCTCGGGCTTCGCCAGTAGACGCTCGATAAAGCCGCAGGCGACGACCAAGACCAGCATGTTGTCGCCATAGGAGACCTCCAGCTCCTTATAGTCCTCGCTCACCGACGCCATCTCCCGTTCGAGACGCCCCGTCTGCTCGGCCGAACCCCCGGCGCCTTCTTGAGTTCGTCAGGCTTGTGCAGATCCGACGGCTTCGAGGTGACAAGGAGCGCCATGGCATAGCTGACCGTATAATGTTCGCCGACACCATCAGTTCGGCCACCTCAAGCTGGCGGATCGGCTTCCTCTTGCGCAGCTTCTGGAAGGCGTGGTGCCCTACCGGCTTGTCCTTCAGCAGCTCGGCGACATCCCCGCGGATCCCTGCCAGCAGATGGCGGCGCTGGCGGATCACCGTCACCTCGACATTGAGCGCGCGCCAGCTTTTCCTCCGACACCCCACGATCGAGCGCGCGCACGATCATGTAGTGCCCCTGGATCGTCGCCAGCCGGTTGACCCGCGTGTTGTAGGTAAAGGACTCGTCGTCATCAGCGACGACGCAAGGGGCCTCGGTCGCGCCAAGAAACCGGAGGGCATCAAAGCGCATATGTCCGTCGAGCAGAAGGTAACTGCTGCCCTTCTGGCGCGCGATCGACAGCGCCTCGATCAGCCCGACTTCCGCAACAGATGCCGCAATCCGGCGATATTTGACCGACGCGCGCACCCCTGCCGGCAGCGCCTTGGTCGCCAATAGCTCGGCGATCGCGAGGTACATGGATTGACGGACTTTCTCGCAGCATGGACGACATGCTAGCGGTTGAGATGGAATGCGGTTCTATAAAAGTCTTTGGGCGATGGTTGCGAAGACAGGCGGCGATGAAATCATGTCGGCGGCAATGCCTGAAGTGGGTCGATGACCACAATCTCAAGGCCTTCGAAAGGCTTCACATTGCGGGTTAAAAGCGTCAAATTGTGATGCGCCGCAGTCGCTGCGATGGCGAGATCGGCAAATCGGGGCGCGCGGCCCAAGCTTCTTGCACGATCGGATAACTCCCCGAGCCGTCGGGCGATGCCGACATCCACGACCAAGATCCGCGCTGCATACAAATGAAGAAGCGCGTCCGACCAAGCTTTCAGCCCCGCCGCCTTGCGCGTTGCGCCCTCCCGGTGCAATTTGGTGATGCCGTCCGCGATCTCTGCGATCGTGACAATAGAAACATAAAGAGTGTCGGAATGCGCCTCGATCCAATCGACGACGGCGCTATGGGTTGGCGCCGTCGACGGCGCCGCTGAGGAGATCACATTGGTGTCGACCAGATACAAAGCTGTCTAAAGCCCTGCGTGGCGAAGCGGAGCCGGACCGCGGTCCGGGATATCGGCGATCCCGTGGGGCGCTGATATCAACAGGCGACCGAAGGACGGCACGTTTGAAAGCCTTTCCCAGTCTTCAAAGCTGACGACCACAACTTCCCGCCTTCCGTGACGGGTAATGATTGACGACTCACCCTTAACCGCGTCATCGATGACGGACGACAGGGTTGCTTTGGCGTCCCGCAATGGGATTTCCCGCATGGCGCGTTCCTATTATGACTACTGTAGTCATAATAGTGGAGGAGGTGCAGCAACACAAAAGTCTCAGTTTGATATTGCCTTTTTCCGCACCGTCTTTGCCAGCCGCTTTGGCCAAATCGAATCTGACAGCCGAATCATAAAAAGGGCTCAAGCCATCTCGTCGAGTGGCGCCTACCATGGAAGAGGCCGCCGGATGGCTCCGGCAGCCTCCATTGCGTCCTTAATCTGTCGGCTTCTGATGCGCTTCCTGCACATAGCTAGCCAACGTTTTGTCAGCGACGAAAGCTGCGTCGCATTCGACCGTCTCGCCCTTCGGTCCGCGCATCTCTGCAAGCTTGCTGAGATGAACATACCGCAGATCGGGCGAGCCGTCGTTGACGAGGCGCACCGCGAAGACATAGTCGGGGTCTTCGGGCATCGCGTCAGATAAAAGCCAGACTGTGTCGATCCAGGGGGCGATAAGTTTCACGATCGGATAAGGATCGAAGTTGCGTTCTCGCCGTGCGGCGACCCCGTTGACGAGAAGGGCGCGGGCTTGAGCCTGTGTGATAATCGGCATAGAAATAAAACCTCCGTAAATGACGCCCCTCGAAGCGGGGGCGGAGGTTTGCGCACCCGCCCGGCGGAGAGGGCCGGCGCGCACAGCCCCGACACGGGATGCTCCGGCCGCTGTCTTGCAGCCTCATC
>JBGSLP010000219.1:0-5114 GCA_041740655.1 Alphaproteobacteria bacterium | reverse complement strand
ATAGCCGGTTGCGTTGGTTTTGATCATGTCGGCGAAGTCGAAGTAAACGCGGCGCAGCGTGGCCGTCTTATGCGCGGCGAGCGCCTTCGGGCTGACGCACGCGATGCCGAGGCCGGCGGGCAGCATCAGGCCTTTCTGCGAGCCGGTGATGGCGCAATCGACGCGCCACTCGTCCATGCGGAAGTCGAGGCTGGCGATGGACGACACGCCGTCCACATACAGCATCGCCGGGTGATTGGCGGCGTCCATGGCCTTGCGCACCGCGGCGATATCGCTGGTGACGCCAGTCGCCGTTTCGTTCTGTACGCAGAGCACGCCCTTGATCTGGTGGGAGCTGTCAGCGCGCAGAACGGACTCGATCTTGTCCGGGTGAACGCCCGTGCCCCACTCCTCGTCCAGGATTTGCACGTCGAGGCCGAGCCGCTGCGCCATGTCGATCCAAAGATGGCTGAACTGCCCGAAGCGCGAGGCGAGCACCTTGTCGCCGGGCGACAGCGTGTTGCACAGACAGGCTTCCCACGCGCCCGTGCCGGAGGACGGGAAAATGAACGCTTGCCCGTCGGTCGTCTTGAAGATTTTCTTCAGGTCCTGGAACAGCGGCAGGGTGAGTTCGGGAAACTTCGAGGAGCGATGATCCTCCATCGCCACCATCATGGCGCGGTTCACGCGATCGGGCACGTTTGTCGGCCCTGGAACGAAAAGGAAATGGCGACCGGGCATGGGAATATCCTCCGTGAATCTTGGATCGTGGAAAGTGGTCTCATACTGCGCACTGGCGAAAGCCCGTGACAAGGGGGCTGATGAACCCTTTCCGGAACGCGGGACGAACTGGACCGCAAGCGGAGGGCCGTCCACAATTTCAAACGTCAGCGGGATAAGGAAAACGCGACAAACTTAATTGGCTGTTATGAATTGTTAAATTGTGCTTAAGGGCGAAACCGGGCACACTGCCACCGTTGAACTTGGATGTGGGCGCTACGCCCGCTGCAACGAAGCGACCAGCGTCTGATGGGAAAGCGCCGCACAAAGCCGGGGCATCCCGCATTGTGGAGGAAGAACCCATGGATATTCACGAATACCAGGCTAAAGAACTGCTCGCCAATTTTGGCGTCGCCGTGCCGCGCGGGGCGGTCGCATACAGCGCCGATCAGGCCGTATATTCCGCGACCGAACTCGGTGGCTGGCACTGGGCCGTCAAGGCTCAGATCCACTCTGGCGGCCGCGGCAAGGCTGGTGGCGTGAAGCTCTGCAAAACCTATAACGAAGTGCGCGAAGCCGCTCGCGACATGCTCGGCAAAACGCTGGTCACCAACCAGACCGGCCCGGAAGGCAAAGTCTGCCACCGCGTTTACATCGAGGTCGCCGAGCCGTTCGAGAAGGAGCTTTATCTCGGTTTCGTGCTGGACCGCAAAATCGAGCGCGTGCGCGTTATCGCCTCCAAATTCGGCGGCATGGACATCGAAGAGATCGCCAAGGATCATCCCGAGGCCATAATTCAGGTGTCGGTTGAACCCGCCGTCGGCCTGCAGCCTTTCGAGGCGCGCGAAATCGCTTTCGGCCTAGGCCTCAACATCAAGCAGGTCGCCCGCGCCGTGTCGGTCATCATGGGCGCTTACCGCGCTTTCCGCGACCTTGACGCGACGATGGTCGAGATCAACCCGCTCGTCGTCACCAAAGACGACCGCGTATTGGCGCTCGATGCTAAAATGTCGTTCGACGACAACGCGCTGTTCCGCCGCGGCTCGGTCTCTGCCATGCGCGATCATTCGCAGTCCGACCCGCGCGAAGTGCAGGCTGCCGAGCATAACCTCAACTATGTCGGCCTCGATGGGGACATTGGCTGCATCGTGAACGGCGCCGGCCTCGCGATGGCGACGATGGACATGATCAAATTCGCGGGCGGCAACCCGGCGAACTTCCTCGACATCGGCGGCGGCGCATCGCCGGAGCGTGTCGCGGCCGCGTTCAAGCTCGTCCTGTCGGACAAGAACGTGAAGGCGATGCTGGTCAATGTGTT
Organism: Alphaproteobacteria bacterium; assembly: GCA_041740655.1. Classification (GTDB taxonomy): domain Bacteria; phylum Pseudomonadota; class Alphaproteobacteria; order Rhizobiales; family Rhodomicrobiaceae; genus JAWXCE01. The sequence continues at coordinate 3,097 of JBGSLP010000219.1, read as the reverse complement.
CGCGGGCATCAACCGCTGCGACTGGATCGCGCAAGGCGTCATCAAGGCGTTTCAGGAGGTGGAGGTGAACGTGCCCCTCGTCGTGCGCCTGTCGGGCACCAACGTCGAGGAAGGCCGCAAGATAATCAACGAAAGCGGTCTGCCAATCATCACCGCCGCAACGCTGGCCGAGGCCGCCCAGAAAGCGGTCGCCGCAGCAGGCTCAGACAAACAACAAGCCGCTTAAGCGGACGCCAACGTTTCGGGAGAAAACAAGCAATGAGCATATTACTGGACGAAACCAGCCGGGTCATTATTCAGGGCTTCACTGGCGACAAGGGCACGTTCCACGCCAAGGAAATGATCGAGTATGGCACCAATGTCGTTGGCGGCGTAACGCCGGGCAAAGGCGGCTCCAAGCATCTCGGCCTGCCCGTTTTCAACACCGTCAAGGATGCGGTGCGTGAAACCGGGGCTAACGCCAGCATCACCTTCGTCGCGCCTCCGTTCTGCGCGGACGCGATCATGGAAGCGGCGGACGCTGGCGTGCGCCTTGTCGTCTCCATCACCGACGGCATCCCCGCACAGGACATGATGCGCGTCAAACGCTACCTGATGCGCTATCCGCGTGAGCGCCGCACCCGTCTCGTCGGCCCGAACGGCGCCGGCATCATTTCGCCCGGCAAGGCGATGCTCGGCATCATGCCGGGCAATATCTACATGCGCGGCTCGGTCGGCATCGTCTCGCGCTCCGGCACCCTCGGCTATGAGGCGGCCTCGCAGATGAAGGAACTCGGCATCGGCGTGTCGACCAGCGTCGGCATCGGCGGCGACCCGATCAACGGCTCGTCGTTCCTCGATCACCTCGTGCTATTCGAGCAGGATCCCGAGACCGAAGCCGTGATGATGATCGGCGAGATCGGCGGCCCGCAGGAAGCAGAAGCGGCCGAGTGGATCAGCAAGAACATGAAAAAGCCGGTCGTTGGCTACGTGGCTGGCCTGACAGCGCCGAAAGGTCGCCGGATGGGCCATGCTGGCGCGATCATCTCCGCCAGCGGTGACAGCGCGGGCGAGAAAGCTGAGATCATGCAGTCTTTCGGGCTCACGGTCGCGCCATCGCCTAGCGAACTCGGCTCGACAATGGCCAAAGTGCTCTCCGGCGGCGGCGCGCAACTCCGCGCCTCGGCCTGACACGATAGTGCGGTGAAATCCGGTGGCGGGCTTGACGGCGAGCCACCGGACTTCCCGCATTCGACGTTCAACGTTTCGCCATAACGTCATCGGGCTGCATCCATGAACGAGTCATTCGCCAGCATTCGGACGCCATTTTCCGTATCGACACCCGCTCGGGAGGGCGAGGCGTCCAACCTGCTGTTTTCCCTGCTGCTGGGCGTTGCGACCCGGCATTTCCCCGAGATTGCGCCGGTGCTGCGGGGGGAGGTCAAGTCACTATCGGACGTTTCACCAACGGCGCTCGCCCGCATTTTCAAGTTTCAGGGCATCTGGTTCCAGCTTCTCTCGATTTCCGAGCAGCATGGCGATATGCGCCAGCGCCGCGAGACCGAGCGGGAGCGCGGCGATGAGGCGGTGAAGGGCACGTTCGCACACCTCGCGGCGGAATCCGCGCGATCGAAAATCCCCGCGCAGGCGTTTCGTGATCAGTTCGCGCGGCTGCGCATCCGCCCGGTCATCACAGCCCACCCCACCGAGGCGAAGCGCGTCACGGTGCTCGAAAAGCTGCGCCGCATTTACCGCCTCCTCGTCGAGCTTGAGCAGCCGCGATACACGCAGCGCGAGCGCGCCGCCGTCATCGACCAATTGCGCGATGAGATCGAGTTGCTCTGGATGACGGGCGAATTGCGGCTTGAAAAACCGGCGGTCGATCAGGAGGTGCAGTGGGGCTTACACTTTTTCCACGAAACGCTGTTCGACGGCGTGCCAGAGCTGCTGAAGAAGCTGCACATATCTCTGCATCGCTTTTACCCCGGTGAACGCTTCGCCGTGACGCCGATTTTCCAGTTCGGCTCGTGGATCGGCGGCGACCGCGACGGCAACCCGTTCGTCACCAACCTCGTCACGCGGGCGGCGCTGAAGGAAAATGCGCTGGCGAGCCTGCATTACTATCGTCAGCGCGTTATGCAATTGATGCAGACGCTGTCGATCACGGAACAAGCGCTCGCGCCGCCGCGCGCGTTTCAGGAGGCGCTGGCGCAGGACCTGGAGGCAAGCGGCGAGGGTCTGATGATCGCGCAGCGCAATCCGGGCGAGCCATATCGCCAGTTTCTGGCCTGCGTGCTGCTCAAGCTGAATGCGACGATTACCCGAAACAGCCGACCGACGGTCAGCGGTGATGAGGGCTATCCAAGCGCGAACGAACTCATCGCGGATTTGCGGCTGCTTGAGGACTCGCTGAGCGTCAGCGGCTGTCCTGATCTTGCGGCCCGCCAGGTTCGGCCGTTGCGCTGGGCGGCGGAGGTTTTCCGCTTCTCGACCGTCCGGCTCGACCTGCGCGAAAACACGACGCGGCTCACCCAAACCCTGCAATCCATATGGCGCGCGACGGCTGGCGCGAATGGCGGCGAGCCTCCGGCGCCCGACTCCGCTGAATGGAAAGCGTGGGTCATCGCGGAACTGGCGCAACCCCGGGCAGGCGATCGAACACTGGCCGGGCTGACACCCGAGGCGGAGGAGACGCTCGGGCTGTTCCGGCTCGTGCGCGATATGCGCGGCGCGCTCGACCGGGAGGCGTTCGGCAGCTTCATCCTCTCCATGACCAGTTCGGCGGTCGACGTGCTCGGCGCGTACCTGCTGGCGAAGGAGGCCGGTTTATTCTCCGACGCGATGGGAATTGAAACCTGCACGTTGCCCATCGTGCCGCTGTTCGAGACGATCCCGGACCTGCGCGCGGCGCCTGCCATCATGCGCGAGCTGCTCAACATGCCCATGGTGAAGCGCAGCGCGCGCGCCAGCGGCGGCGTTCAGGAAGTCATGATCGGCTACTCGGACAGCAACAAGGACGGCGGCTTCTTCGCCTCGAACTGGGAACTCGCCAAGGCGCAGAACAAGCTGACGCTCACCGGAGCCGAGGCAGGCGTGCCGATCGCGTTTTTTCACGGCC
>JBGSLP010000218.1:0-7927 GCA_041740655.1 Alphaproteobacteria bacterium | reverse complement strand
GCAATAGGAGGAAAGGCTACAGCCTATGTCTGCGTGGGCCAGACCTGCTCGCTTCCGATAACCGACGCGAACGAACTCGCAACCGTCCTGCCACGATCTCGGAATGGCGTCTGAGGTGCGCTATTGAGGCACGGGCCCCGGCTATTCCACGTGAGCGAAAATGCTTCAATATCGGAGTTTCTTCCGCGGCGATCAGCAACGAACCCGCTTATTTCGGAGCCGGTCGTGTGGGCAGTCGACCAAGCGCGGCTACCGAACTGGCTGCTGCCGAGTGATTGCGCCCGAGTCTGTTTTTCTAGTTGCGCGGCGACGAGCGACGAGGATCGAGCGCGATTTCTATCGTCTGGCGCAGAGCGTGTCATCTGCATCCAGGCAGACGACTTGCCCGCCTCACTCACTCGCCCACTCACGGTTTATGAGTTTGACCCGGCGCCATTCGTTATCGTCGACGACAACGCCGGCCACTGGATAGCCCGTGTTCCAGTCAAGCCGCTAGGCCAAGTTTTGCTGGCAAATGGCGTCGCTGAAATCGTCCGATTAGGCGTGGAACTACGCGTGCTGCCAGCGCTCTGGCCGATCCGGGACGCAGTTATTCAATCGACGCTCGCGTTTTCGGTTATCCGCATTAGGAACGCCAAACCGCGCCAGACTTAGGTGTTCATCGACTCGAAGAAGTCTGCGTTGTTTTTCGTGTTCTTCAGTTTGTCGAGCAGGAACTCGATGGCGTCCATGGAGCCCATCGGGTTGAGGATGCGGCGCAGCACGAACATCTTCTTGAGTTGAGCCTGCGGCACGAGCAGCTCTTCCTTGCGGGTGCCGGAGCGGGCGATGTCCATGGCGGGGAAGATGCGCTTGTCGGCCACCTTGCGGTCGAGAATGATTTCCGAGTTGCCGGTGCCTTTGAACTCCTCGAAAATAACCTCGTCCATGCGGCTGCCGGTGTCGATCAGCGCTGTCGCGATGATTGTGAGCGAGCCGCCTTCTTCGATATTACGCGCGGCGCCGAAGAATCGCTTGGGGCGTTGCAGAGCGTTCGCGTCCACGCCGCCGGTAAGCACCTTGCCGGATGACGGCACCACGGTGTTATAGGCGCGGCCGAGGCGGGTGATCGAGTCCAGCAGGATCACCACGTCCTTCTTGTGCTCCACGAGCCGCTTCGCTTTCTCGATCACCATTTCCGCGACCTGAACGTGACGGGTCGCGGGTTCGTCGAACGTCGAGGAGACCACCTCGCCCTTCACGGAGCGCTGCATGTCGGTCACTTCCTCGGGGCGCTCGTCAATGAGCAGCACGATCAGAAAGCATTCCGGATGATTGGCGGTGATAGAGTGGGCGATATTTTGCAGAAGCATCGTCTTGCCGGTGCGCGGCGGGGCGACGATCAATCCGCGCTGCCCTTTGCCGAGCGGCGCCACGATGTCGATGACGCGACCGCTCTGGTCCTTCAGGGTCGGGTCAAGCAATTCCATCTGCATCCACTTCGACGGATAGAGCGGCGTAAGATTGTCAAAGTGAATTTTATGCCGCATCTTCTCCGGGTCATCGAAATTGATCGTGTTGACCTTAAGCAATGCGAAATAACGCTCGCCTTCTTTCGGCGACCGTATTTGCCCTTCAACGGTGTCGCCGGTGCGCAGGCCGAAGCGGCGGATTTGGCTGGGGCTGACATAGATATCGTCAGGGCCGGGAAGGTAGTTCGCGTCGGGTGAGCGAAGAAACCCGAAACCGTCCTGTAGTACTTCGACCACGCCAAGTCCCGTGATGTCGATGTCCTTCGACGCCAGTTGCTTCAGAATAGCGAACATCAATTCCTGTTTGCGCAGCGTCGAGGCGTTTTCAACCTCCACCTGCTCGGCGAAGCTCAGAAGCTCTGTAGGTGATTTATCTTTTAACTCTTCGAGTTTCATGTCTTGCATTTGGAGGGTTCTCCGAAGCGCCTTATCAAGCGGCCCTCAGGCGGGCATGATCGTGGCGATCGCGACGTTGGGGTGGGACAATCTCTGAACGGTGGGCAAAAGGAAAGCAGCCCAGTAAGGCTCAAAATTTCATTCGGGCAATAAAACATTTGCAGCGTGCCCGAAATGCATACGCCGTAACATAACAGAAAGTTCCGTAGCCGGAAAGTTTGAGATTAAAAAAACTGAAAACAGAAAAAGATTTAGAAAGGCTTAACGATCACGAGGATTACGATGATAACCATCAGGACGGGCGGAACCTCGTTGGCGATGCGATAGAATTTCGCCGACCGACGATTTTCGTCGCGCTCGAATTCCTTGCGCCACTTCGAGAGCATGATGTGGAAAACTGTCATGGCGACGACAAGCGCGATCTTCGCGTGCAGCCAGCCATTGCCGCTTAGGCCAAGACCGTCGGGCCCAAAAACAAGATAAAGTCCGAGCGCCCAGGTGGCGATCATCGCCGGATTGATGATGATGCGCAGCAAACGCTGCTCCATCACCTTTAGCGTTTCCGACAGTTGTGAGCCAACGGGCGCGTCGGCATGGTAGACGTAAAGACGCGGCAGGTAAAACATGCCCGCCATCCACGCCGTAACGGCGATCACGTGAAACGCTTTAATCCAGAGATACATGCGCTAGAATCGCCCCGCCGGTTCGCTCAATCTCCGTTAGCCGCCCTGCCGGACGAGCGCAATCAATTTCTCGACATGAGGTATCGGCGTCTCCGGCAGAATGCCGTGGCCAAGGTTGAAAATATGCGGCTTGCCGCGAAGCGCGTTGAGTAGTCGAGCCGCCGCATCTTCCATGGCCGCGCCGCCTGCGATCAGCGCCAGCGGATCGAGATTGCCCTGAACTGCGGCCTTCCCGGCGAGCGAGGCCATGAATTCCGGCGACATCGTGGTGTCGCAGCCAATAGCGTCAACGCCGGTCGCCTCCAGAAATGCGGGATAGAATTCCCCGGCGCCGCGCGGGAACCCGATAACGGGAACGTTCGGGTGGCGAGCTTTCACGCGTGCGGTGATGGCCTTGGCGGGCGCGATGGACCAGCGCTCGAACTCGGCCTGCGGCAGAACACCCGCCCAGCTGTCAAAAATTTGCACGGCCTGCGCCCCGGCCTCGATCTGCCCGCACAGATACACAACCGAGGTTTCGATGAGTACGTCAATCAAAGCCTGAAAACTGACCGGGTCGCGATAAGCCCACAATCGCGCCGGCGCCTGATCGGGGGTGCCGCGCCCCGCGATCATGTAGGTCGCAACCGTCCATGGCGCGCCGCAGAAGCCGATCAGCGGCACGTTTTCCGGAAGCCCGGCGCGCACGAGGCTGACGGTTTCGTAGACGCTCTCAAATATTGCGCCGGTTTTTGACGGGTCGAGCTTTGCGATCGCGGCGGCATCGGGCAGCGGCGTGAGCCTTGGTCCTTCACCCTCGACGAAGGAGACCGCCTGGCCCAGCGCGTCTGGCACGACGAGAATGTCCGAGAACACGATGGAGGCGTCAAAGCCGAAACGGCGGATCGGCTGCAGCGTCACCTCCGCGGCAAGCTTGGGGGAATAACAAAGCTGGAGGAAAGATCCGGCGACGGCTCGGGTCGCTTTGTACTCGGGCAGATAACGTCCGGCCTGGCGCATGATCCAGATCGGCGGCGGAAAAACAGCCTCGCCCTTCAATGCTCGCAGGAAAGGGGCGTCCACCGTCGGAGTTGTAAGCTCATGTCCGTCCAAAACGTCCCTCCCTTAACAAAAACCAATAAGGATTCTTTCTTATTTGATTTTATTGCTTATTGGTGCGGGGAAATGGATATGACGAAGATGGGCCTTTCATCAACAGGTTTTCCACTGTGGCCCGAATGCTAATGCCGACGTCAGGGCGCCGAAGCCGCACTCCGGGACATAATTTTTAAGCGCGGCGGCGACTGGCTTTCGTCTGCTTCAAAAATCTTGCGTCAGCAAACGACTCACGTCGGTGGAGCTTCTATGCGATCGTGTTGACTCTGGCTTCTGCGCGATTCTGGGATAAGGCGATTTTTCGCTCCACACGCGCCCCAATGTGGATAACTATTTGCTTGGAGTGGGGGACTCGGGAGAGAGACCGGGCGCCTCGTCAGACAGTGCGGATAAGTCATGGGGTTATCCACCGATATGCCGGATCATCAGCCGAAGTTTTACCACCTGCATATGGTGTCCGACGCCTCCGGGGAGACGCTGCTTGCGATCGGCAAGGCAGCCGCCGTGCAGTATTCCAGCGTGACGGCGATCAAGCATCTGCACGCCATGGTGCGCAACCGCGAGAAACTGGAAACCGCGCTCACGGCCATTGAGGCGGCGCCCGGCATCGTGCTCTACACAATTTTCAACGCCGATCTCAGCCGCGAGATAGAAGCGCGCTGCCTCGATCTGAACGTGCCATGCGTGCCGGTGTTGCGCACTGTGCTGCAAACGCTTGAGGCGTATATCGGCTCACCATCGACGCCGGTCGTCGCCGGGCAGCATAATCTCGACGCCGAATATTTCCGCCGGATCGAGGCGATGAACTTCACCATGATGCATGATGATAGCCAGCACACGGACAATCTCGACCTCGCCGATATCGTGCTCGTCGGGATCAGCCGCACGTCGAAAACGCCGACCAGCATCTATCTCGCCAATCGCGGCTTCAAGACCGCCAATGTTTCGCTGGTGCCGAATATGCCGCTGCCGCCCAATCTTGAGTCCCTCAAGAAGCCCACGGTCGTCGGGCTGATTGCCAGCGCCGAGCGAATTTCGGACGTCCGGCGCAATCGTCTGCTTGGGGTCGATGCGACGTCTCTGGATCGTTACGTCGACAAGCGGACCATTTTGGAGGAAATCGCCTTCACAAAACGCGTGTGCGCTCGCAACGCATGGCCGATGATTGACGTGACGCGTCGCTCGATCGAAGAAACGGCGGCCGAAATCATCAAACTGGTGGATGAGCGCCGCGCGAAGGGCAATCCTTATGTATGATCTCCCAAGTCTGCAGGAACCGGGCTTTGACCTCATTCTCGCGTCGCTAAGCGAGGCCCGCGCGGCAATGCTGAAAGCGGCCGGTTTGAGCTTCGGGCAAGTTGGCGCCGGCATCGACGAGAACGCCATGCGCCTCGAACTGAAGGCGGCCGAGTGCTGGGCGCCGGAGCAGATCGCCCTGGCGCTTGCCCGCGCCAAGACCTTGGCCGTCAGCGCCGCGCACCCAGCCGCATACGTGATCGGGGCGGATCAGGTATTAGACGTCGATGGCGCGGTCTGGGACAAGCCCGGCGGGCGGGCGAAAGCGCGGCAACAGCTTCTGGCGCTGAAGGGGCAAACGCACATGCTGCACTCCGCAGCCTGCATTGCATTTGAAGGCAAGGTGCTGTGGGAGACGGTCGACACCGCGCATGTGCGTTTTCGCGACTACTCCGCCGATTTCGTCGATCGGTATCTGAACGTCGTCGACGATAGCGTATTCAACTGCGTGGGCGCCTGCCAGATCGAGGCGCTCGGCGTGCATGTTCTGGAGAATGTCAGCGGGGATTACTTTACGGTTCTCGGGATGCCGTTGATCCCCGTGCTTGCCTATCTGCGGGAAGCAGGGCTGATTGCGAAGTGATGGCCATGAAAAAAGCCTGCGTCATCGGTTGGCCGATAAAGCATTCGCGCTCGCCGCTCATCCACGGCCATTGGCTGAAAACCTATGGTATCGAAGGCGATTACGCGCGCGAGGCTGTGCAGCCGGAGCATTTTCCGCAATATCTGAAATCGCTGGCCTCGTTCGGCTATTGCGGGGCCAATATCACGGTTCCGCACAAGGAAGCCGCGTTCGAGGCAGTCGATAAGCGTGATGCCGCCGCAGATGCTGTCGGCGCAGTCAATACGGTATGGCTTGAGAATGGCTCGCTGTGCGCCACGAATACCGATATTCACGGTTTTCTGGCCAATCTCGATGAGAGCGCGCCGGGCTGGGATGGCGGAAAGGGCGTTGCCGTCGTGCTTGGAGCCGGCGGGGCCGCGCGAGCAATCATTCGCGGTCTCATGGATCGGGGATTTCACACGATCCGCCTGATCAACCGCACTCGCAGCCGCGCGCAGGATCTTGCAGCCAGGTTCGGATCCTCGGTCGTCGTTGGCAATTGGGAGGGCCGCGCCCAAGCGCTTGCGGATTGCGAAGTCCTCGTCAATACGACGGCGCTTGGCATGACCGGACAGCCGCCGCTGGACCTCGACCTGCGCCAACTGCCTTCGAGCGCTGTGGTGAATGACATTGTGTATAGCCCGCTCGACACGGCGCTGCTGCGAGATGCGAGCGAGATGGGCGCGCGGGCGGTTGATGGACTTGGCATGCTGCTGCATCAGGCCGCGCCGGGTTTCGAGCGATGGTTCGGCATACGCCCGGCCGTGACGCCCGCCCTTCGCGCGCTGATCGTCGCCGATCTGATGAAAGCGGCTTGAGATGCTTGTCGTCGGCCTCACAGGCTCTATCGGCATGGGGAAGACCACGGCGGCAAACTATCTGCAATCGGTGGGCATCTCGGTTTTTGACTCCGATCTTGCTGTGCATACGCTCTATCGAGGCGAGGCGATCCCGTTTATTGACGCTGCCTTCCCAGGCGTCGTCGAGGATGGCGAAGTCAACAGGGCAAAACTCAGCGCCCAACTACAGGCTGATCCGGACGGGTTTGCAAAACTTGAGGCGATCGTGCACCCCCTCGTCCGCGCTGCGCAATGGCGGTTTCTGCGCGAGGCGCATTCCGCGTCGGCCCCGCTCGCGGTTCTAGATATTCCATTGCTGTTTGAAACCGGCGCCGAGAAGCATCTAGATGCGACCATCGTCGTCAGCGCGGAGCCGGATATCCAGAAAGGCCGCGTTTTGGCGAGGCCGGGCATGACGGCCGAGAAATTCGCGGCGCTTTCCGCCCGCCAGATGCCGGATGAGGAAAAGCGGCGGCGTGCGACTTTTGTTGTGAACACAAGTGGCCCGATCGAAGAAACCCACCGGCAGTTCGATGCTGTCGTGGCAAACTTGCACGATCGAATCGGTCATGCATGGGCGCTCTGGCGTGATCGGCATGGCAAGGCTTGAGGATATGCGGAATGCGCGAAATCGTTCTCGATACGGAAACCACGGGGCTTGACCCTGAGAGCGGCGACCGCCTCGTCGAAATCGCATGCCTTGAGATGATGCATCGCATACCGACGGGCCGCGTCTGGCACCACTACATCAATCCGGAGCGCGATATGCCCGCCGGGGCGTTCGCCGTGCATGGTCTGTCCGCCGAATTCCTGCGCGATAAGCCGCTTTTCGCCGAACTTGCCCAGGATTTCCTCGACTTCATCAAAGATGCGAAGCTCGTCATTCATAACGCGTCGTTCGATATGAAGTTTTTGAACCACGAGCTGGCGCGGCTTGATTATCCGCCCATCAGCTTCGAGCACGTCGTCGATACGCTCGCCATCGCAAGGCGGAAGCACGCCGGCGCGCAGAACAATCTCGATGCGCTTTGCCGCAGATACAATGTCGACAATCGGGCGCGCACCAAGCATGGCGCGCTTCTCGATACCGAGTTGTTGGCCGAAGTTTACCTGAACCTCATCGACGCCCATCAGCCTGGCCTCGACCTGGGTAATGCGGCGCTAGCGGCTGCGCAATCGCAGATAACGGTCGTTTACGAGCGGCGAACAGCCCTCTCGCCGCGCGCGACTGCCGAGGAAATGCAGGCGCACGAAGTTTTTATCGCGAGCTTCAAGTCAGCCGCCTTGTGGCGTGACTATCAGTAACGCGCTCACTCCGAAACGGCGGCTTGCTGCTTTTTCATGTTCTGGCGATAGAGGCCCGCAAAGTCGATAGGGTCAAGCAACAGCGGCGGGAATCCGCCCTCACGCGTCATGTCGGCAAGGATACGGCGGACGAACGGGAACAGGAGCGCAGGGCATTCAACATAGAGGAACGGCTGAACCGCATCCTTTGGCAGGTTT
>JBGSLP010000217.1:0-9301 GCA_041740655.1 Alphaproteobacteria bacterium | reverse complement strand
CTGCGGCGAACGCGGGCGAAGGCGTGGTCGCGCGCCATGGTTCGCGAAACGGTGCTGACGCCAGCCGATCTGATCTGGCCGCTATTTGTGGTCGAGGGCGTGAACGTCCGCCAGCCCATCGCTTCGATGCCGGGCGTCGAGCGCCTTTCGGTCGATCTGGCGGTTGCGGCGGCGGAGCAGGCGGCGAGCGCAGGCATTCCGGCGATAGCACTGTTTCCAAACACCGACCCGGCCTTGCGCAACGACACCGGCGATCAGGCTTTCAACCCGGAAAATCTCGTCTGTCGCGCGGTGCGTGCGGTCAAGGCCGCCGTGCCGGATATCGGCATCATCTGCGATGTGGCGCTCGACCCATATACGAGCCATGGCCATGATGGCCTGCTGATCGACGGCGAGATCGCCAACGACGAGACCGTCGACGCCCTCATCCGCCAGTCGCTGATCCAGGTGGAGGCGGGCTGCGATATCCTCGCGCCGTCAGACATGATGGACGGCCGCATCGGCGCGATCCGTCAGGCGCTGGAGGACAACGGGCACAAGAACACCCTCATCATGGCCTACACGGCGAAATATGCGTCGGCGTTCTACGGACCGTTCCGCGAGGCCGTCGGCTCGGGCGGGCTGCTCAAGGGCGACAAGCGCACCTATCAGATGGACCCGGCCAACACCGAGGAAGCGCTGCGCGAGGCCGAGCTTGATCTGGCCGAGGGCGCCGACATGATCATGGTGAAGCCTGGCATGCCCTATCTCGACATCCTGCGCCGCATCAAGGATACGTTCAACGCGCCGACCTTCGCCTATCAGGTGTCGGGCGAATATGCGATGCTGATGGCCGCCGCGCAGAATGGCTGGCTGGACCGTGAGCGCGTCATGCTCGAAAGCCTAATGGCTTTCAAACGCGCCGGCGCCAGCGGCATCCTCACCTATTTCGCGCTCGACGCGGCCAGGCTGCTGGTCTCGCCGCGCTAACGACTTCCTACGCGACTACCATTGCCGGGCTTGACCCGGCAATCCATTCCGGTCTCACATGCCAAGGCAGACTGGGGCCCCGGGTCTGCACTTGGCTTCGCCCGGGGATGACGAGTAAGGCAAAACCATGCACGACAGCGCCACGCCTGAGTTCGCGGTCAGTTATCGTGATGTGTTCGAGGCCTCGAAGCTGATCTCGGGCTTTGTCCTGCGCACTCCCACACTGCCCGCGCCAAAGTTATCCGCGCTCACCGGCGCCGACGTGTATGTGAAATACGAGAATTTGCAGGTTACGGCGTCGTTCAAGGATCGCGGCGCGCTGGTGAAACTGCTTTCGTTGAGCGCGGAGGAGCGGCGTCAGGGCGTCATCGCAATGTCGGCGGGCAATCACGCGCAGGCGGTCGCCTATCACGCCAAGAGGCTCGGCATCCCGGCGACCATTGTCATGCCGGAGCGCACGCCCATCATCAAGGTGTCGAGCACGGAGGGCTATGGCGCGCGGGTCGTGCTGGCTGGCGATACGGTCGCCGAGGCGCGCGAGAGAGCTGTCGAGATCGGCGAGGCGGCGCGGCTGGTTTTCGTGCACCCATACGATGACGCCCGCGTCATTGCCGGGCAAGGCACGCTGGCGCTCGAAATGCTGGCCGATGAGCCGGACCTCGACTGTGTCGTCATCCCGATCGGCGGCGGCGGCATGATTTCCGGCTGCGCGATCGCGCTCAACACCATCAAGCCGACGCTTGAGATTTTCGGCGTGGAGTCCGCGCATTATCCATCCATGCACGCGGCGCTGCGAGGACAACCGGCGATCTGCGGCGGGCAGACGCTGGCGGAGGGCATCGCCGTGAAGACGCCCGGGGTGCTATGCATTCCGATCGTGAAGGCGCTCGTGTCCGACATCATCCTCGTCGACGAGACCGCTATCGAGCGCGCCATCAGCGCATTTCTCGGCCTGCAGAAAACCATGGCTGAGGGCGCGGGCGCGGCGGGGCTGGCGGCGCTGTTAACGCGACCGGAAATTTTTGCCGGACGCAAGGTCGGGCTGGTGCTGTGCGGGGGCAATATCGACAGCCGCGTGCTCGCGTCCATCATGATCCGCGACCTTGAGCGCCAAGACAAGATCATCTCGCTGCGTCTCGTCATCGACGATCAGCCGGGCATGCTGGGCGCCATCGCCGTGCAGCTTGGCGTGAGCGGCGCCAACATTCTGGAGGTATCGCACCGACGGACGCTGCTGAACGTGCCCGCAAAGGGCGCAATCCTCGATCTGGTGGTCGAGGTGAAAAACGCCGACCACGCCCGCGACGTGATGAACGCGCTGGAAGCCGCCGGCCACCCCGTCATGCGCGTCGACGCGGCTTCCAACGGCAATGGATGCTGAAGGACGTACTCATTCCGCTTTGATCAACTTTAATGGAAGCCGCGTTCAAGTCAGCAACCGAGAATAATTTCACTAACTGCAGACTTTAGAATTGCAAAAAAATTATTTTTTGCTAACGATATACTGCTTAATTTATTTGGGATTAGAGTTATGCTTTTTTGCGATGGTTTAACATACGCACTTGCAGGCTTGGTTTTCTCAGTTTTTTTCGGTAGAATAATATTCGGAGTTATTAATGTTATTATCAAGCGTGAACCACCATCCGGGCTTGTAAGTTTTTTACTTGTTGTAGCGTTTGTGTTTCTTGGCTTTATGACTCTTCCGATAGATCCCCGCTTTAATACATGCCAAATGGCAGGCGCTGGACTTGCCGGAGCAATAGGTGGCGGCATTGGCGCTATACTTGGCTTGTTGCTGCAGCAGGCAATCAACAGTGGCAGTGTAAAAGGCGAGCAAAAGAAATCAGGATTTGCTTCCTTTCTTCCTGTCTTAGGCTTGATTGCTGGCTTTGCCGTTGAAAAAGCTTCATCCGGCATCATTGGCGATGGTCTTGCAAATGCGCTACAGAACGTAACGCGAGTAGAGCGTTCGCCTTCTCAAACAACCGCAGCTCAAGTAGAAATTGTAATTTTACAGCAGCCTGTAATGGCTGAACTAAAGGCCTCCCATCCAACAGAGTTCCGCGCTTTTATAAATAAAATGCTGGAGTTCGCACGAGAAGCTGAGCGCGAAGGCAAGCGCGGAGAACAGAGGTATGCCACAATTTTCCAAAAAGCAGCAATTTATTCGGACAGTATTGTTCCCAAATTACCAGATGCGCTCGCGTTGAGAGTTTTGGAAATGAGAATTGGCTTATGGGAGGAGGTTTATCGCGCAGGACCACCTTTGTGTCTAAATCCTATGCAAGGAAAAGCTTTGCCGCAATATGTGCAGAACAAATTTATGTCCCAAAAAGAAAACATGCTAGTTTCCCTTCAGATTCTTGGAGCGCCGACTACTCAATCTACAGCAGAAATTAGTGACGCTCAGTTCCAGAACGATTTAGGCACCATCAAGTTTTTAATGATGCTCAAACACCCTGATGCCAGCCAAGAGTTTTTTAATGAGACTGGTAAAATCAGTTTTCCAGACAAGTACTGCAAAGGACAAGTTGAGTTCTTGAAGGCGATCAAACAGCTCAAGACGGCCAATCAAGCTCCATTTTTTAAAAAGTACGTTAAAATTACAAGCGCACCATAAATCATGGCTTCAGGTCAGGGAAAGCAAATCATTCTGAGTTCGCAGCATCTTTTTTCTTCTCGCCGCCAACCTCTGCGGGGTCGAAATCGTAGTGGCGGTTGCAGAACTCGCACTTCACGATGATGCGGCCCTGCTCGACCATGCCGTCCAACTCGGTTTTCTCGAAGCTGTTGAGGATGTCCTCGATCCGGGCGCGCGAGCACGAACATACCGCCTGCACCTGCGACGGCGGAAAGGCGCGCACCTGCTCCTCGTGGAAGAGGCGGTAAAGCAGGCTCTCGGGCGGCAGGTCCGGGTCGAGCAGTTCGTGATCCTCGACGGTTGCCGCCAGCGTGCGGGCGCGAACCCAGTCCTCGTCGCCATCGTTGGGCGCGCTCCAGTCAAGTTGCTCGCTGTCCACGCGGTCGCTGATCCCGCCCTCGCCAGTTAGTTTCTGGACGAGCAATCCGCCGGCCCGCCAGCCCCATACGGGGCCATGCTCGCCAGCGGTATAAACCCGCGCGACCGCGACCCGCAGAAAGGTCGGTATCTGCTCGGACTGGCGGAAATACTGGTCGGCGGCCTCCGCCAGCGTCTCGCCCTCAAGCGCGACAACGCCCTGATAGCGCTCCATGCCGCGCCCCGGATCAATGGTCATGGCGAGGTGCCCGTCGCCGAGTAGTCCAGCCGAATCTCGCGCAGCGCCATTCTGCAGTGCGTCGATGGCTTCCTGGTCGAAGCTTGCGTAACCCCGCATATCGCCGGAGGATTTGTATTGTGCTACCAGCGTGCTGACAGGGCCATCTGAACTGGTTTGGAGAATAAGCCCGCCGTCCTCGATCTTGAGCGCGGTTCCCAGCAGTGCAGTCAAGGTCAGGGCTTCGCCGAGCAGCGCCGATACCGCCTCCGGATAGCCGTGCTGTTCGAGGATGGCCTCGATGGTCTGATCGGCGCGGATAAGCCGTCCGCGCGCGCCAGCCGTCTCGATATGAAACGGCAAGACGTAGTCGTCTGCGGGCATTGGAACTGCGCCCGCTCCATTTTCAGCAGATGTCATCACAGGATTTTCTTCAGACACCAGGCAAGGATCGCGCGCTGCGCATGCAGCCGATTTTCCGCCTCATCGAACACAACAGATTGCGGGCCGTCCATGACGTCCGCCGATACTTCGCGACCGCGATGCGCGGGCAGGCAATGCATGAAGATCGCATCGCGCCCCGCCGCCTCCATGATGCGCGCGTCAACCTGATACGGCTGCAGTACGGTCAGTCGGCGCGCCTCGTCATTCTGGCCCATCGACACCCAGACGTCGGTCACGACGCAATCGGCGCCCGACACCGCTTCGTGAGGATTGTTCGTCACGTCCACAACCGCGCCCTCAGCCTTTGCCCATGCGAGCAGGTCGGGCGATGGCCGCAACTCATCCGGACAGCCGATGCGGAAGGTGAAATTGAAGCGCGCGGCGCCATGAATCCACGAGGTCGCGACATTGTTGCTCGCATCGCCCGTCCATGCGATGACGCGCCCCGCGATCGGCCCGCGGTGCTCCTCGAATGTCATGAGGTCGGCAAATATCTGGCAGGGGTGCGAGCGATCCGTCAGGCCGTTGATCACAGGCACGCTCGCGTTGTCGGCAAGCTCCATGAGGCGGTCGTGGGCGTTCGAGCGCAGCATTATCATGTCCACGTAGCGGGAGAGCACCTTGGCGGTGTCAGCGACGGTCTCGCCTCTACCGAGTTGCATCTCGGTGGAATTCAGCACGAGGGTTTCGCCGCCGAGCTGGCGCATCGCCACGTCGAACGAAACCCGCGTGCGCGTCGAGGGCTTGTCGAAAAGCATGGCGAGCGTCGCGCCGCGCGCCATCTCCGCCGCGCTCAGGTCTCCCCGTTTTCGAGCAGCTTTCATCGCGTGCGCCTCACGCAGGAGCGCTTGCAGAAGATCGCTGTCCAAAGAGTCGAGATCAAGAAAATGTCTTGGCGGCATGGCCGTGAACACGTGCGTTTGATGTTAGGATAAAGCGGGAATGGATGCGAACGAGCTTGCGATCTTATCGCAAGCATCGTGTATCTCATCCTCGCCGATGATCAATGGCGGAAGCAGACGAATGACGTTTTCGCCCGCGCCGACAGTGAGCAACCTATGCTGCATGAACGCATCTAGCAAGGCTGGAGCGGAGACCGCGCATTTTAGGCCCAGCATAAGACCCTCGCCGCGTATCTCGGCGACCAGATCGGGTCGGCTGTCCTGCAACGCCGCAAGCTTTTGCTTGAACGCAAGGCTCATGTCGCGCACGTGCGTGAGGAACTCCGGCGTGGCGACGATGTCGAGAACCGCGTTGCCCGCAGCCATCGCCAGCGGATTGCCGCCAAAGGTCGATCCGTGCGTTCCCGCCGTCATGCCCTCCGCCGCCTTTTCCGTTGCGAGGCACGCGCCGATTGGAAAGCCGCCGCCCAGCCCTTTTGCGACGCCCATGATATCCGGCATGATCCCCGACCATTCGTGCGCAAACAGCTTGCCGGTGCGGCCCATGCCCGTCTGCACCTCGTCGACCATGAGCAGCAGTCCGTTCTCGTCGGCCAGATCGCGCAGCGCGCGCAGGAAAGGCCAGCCGACATGGCGGATGCCGCCCTCGCCCTGGATCGGTTCGATCAGGATCGCGGCGGTCTCATGCGTGATGGCGGCCTTGACGGCGTCGAGATCGCCCAGTGGAACTTGATCGAACCCGTCAACCTTGGGGCCGAAGCCCGCGACGTGCTTGTACTGATTGCCTGCCGCAATGGTCGCCAGCGTGCGCCCGTGAAACGCGCCCTCGAAGGTTATCACGCGATAACGCTCGGACGCGCCGTTATGGCTATGATATTTGCGCGCCATCTTGATGCAGCATTCCAGCGCCTCGGCGCCCGAGTTGCCGAAGAACACGGTGTCGGCGAAAGTAAGTGCGGTCAGCCGCTCGGCCAGCCGCTCCTGTCCGGCGATGCGGTAGAGGTTCGATGTATGCCAGAGTTTGCCGGCCTGCTCCTGAACCGCCGCCACCATATGCGGGTGCGCATGCCCGAGTACGTTGACGGCGACGCCAGCGGCAAAATCCAGATATCGCTCGCCGCGCGATGAGATGAGGTAAGCCCCCTCCCCCCGTTCGAATACGACATCGGCTCTATTATAGGTCGGCAATACAGGGTTCATCGGCTCATTACCAAGTGTGCGGCTCAATACAAAAAGGCCGCGCGAACTGGTGCGGCTAACCCTTAATATAAGGTAACCAAGATTTCTTATAATCTGTCAATTGGCGCAAAAGACACACCTTTCCCGAAATGCGGCCACGCCTCGGCATCAAGCCAGTAAGCGCGTTTGTAATTATCCTTCCGAGATGGCATTATCTCAGGTGTGGCGGAACAAAAAGGTTCCGTGTAAATTGTAAAAATCGCGTAAAGCGTTTGTGTAACAGCGCGTAATTGTTCGCTGTCTCCGGTCACTGAAGTCTTTGCACCGGGTTTCCCCAAGTTGAGTTTGTAACGTTGTAATGTTGTGTTTTCGCCGTGCTTGAAGGCTTTGGGCCTTTGCATGAGCGTGCTGTGATCCGTGGCGTAGAGCATCAGCGTGTCTTCTTGCGGAAGAAGATTTATGCGCTTTGCCCTATATGCGCCGAGGGCCGGATCTGCGTCAGCAAAGTACAGAAATGATGCAGGAGGCGGTTTATGTCTTGGACAGATGAACGTGTAGAAATACTGAAGAAATTATGGACCGACGGCTTGAGCGCCAGTCAGATTGCTGGCCGGATCGGCGGCGTGACGCGCAATGCGGTCATCGGAAAAGTGCATCGCCTTGGTTTGTCGGGTAGAGCGACGACGTCACGGATGCGGTCGGCAAGGCCACGGGCGCGCGTGTTGCAATTCCCCACGAGAACGCCGGGCGTACAATACCGAACTCAGGGAAACGTGGCGCTCAAAGCGCTTTTCCTGCCCGAACATGAAGCGCAGACGGTCGTTGCTCCAGTACCGGTGATTGAAGAATTTCCGGTTGCCGCTGCGGATCGGGTTACGTTGCTGAAACTACGTGATTGCATGTGCAGATGGCCAATCGGCGATCCGCAGGATGAAGCGTTTCGGTTCTGCGGTCGCAAGACGGTATCCGGCGCCACTTACTGCGAGCATCACGCAGCCGTTGCCTATCAGCCTGCGCAACGTCGTCGTCAGCGCGAAATGGCTTACGCTTAGCGGGGGGCAAGGGCCGGGGTTCGTGAGGGCGGCCCCGGCCCTACTTTCTTATCGCGGATCGGTTGGTGAGAGCTTGGCGGTTAACGCACCGCACCGGGGGTAACTAACGCCCGATCTGTCATGAGAGATTCATTCTCGATGATGAATCCAAGCGGCAGCAGGTCCGTCAGAAAATCGATTTCTTCGCCCGCCTCCTCACTTGCCGGAACGCCGTCCACTCTGAGAACCTGATTTGCAATCGACACCGAGCCTGACTGCAAAAGCCTCAATGCCCGAAGCGATACCTGCGCGGCCTGCATCCAGTCGTTTGGTGCGCCAGCGATGATCTCGGTCTTGTTGTCAAAACGCGCTTCGGGGAAAAGAAACTCGGCAAGAGCGGTGAGCGCTTTCTGTGCTGTCTCATCCGGAACATGCCCGCTCATCACGACGCTTCCCTCGCGCAACTGGGCAAGCCACGTATAGTCAGCCTCCGGCGGCTTGATGGCGGCACTCTGAAGGATGAGGCCGGTCGGAAGTTCGCCGGATAGCGTCTTCTCCACCTCTTGATATTTCTCGGCGGTTTCAGCTACGCCGGTAATACTGACCTGATGATCTGAAATCTGCCCTGCGCCACTGCGCAACAAAGCCATTTGCCGCAAAACAAAACTGACGCCGCTCAGCCAACCTTCTCCAGTATTGTAGCGGGCGTCGATCTTTGTCTTGTCCTGGATGCTGTAGCCCGGGAAATTCGCCTCAATCATGCCGAGAACGATTTTCTTGTCCTCCTCATTTGGAGCAGGTCCACGCAGTTTGATCCGATTTTTATCGAGGTGAATTCGAAATACGGATTGCCCTCGCATGCGGACGGGGTTTTTAGCCTCTTTCTTGGGATTTTCAGGAGCGACCGCTGGCGTATTATCGCCAACGATTGCAGCGTTCACCGGCAAGGGAGCGTCTGACAATGCTTTTGTCGCATCCGCGCTTCTGTCGCCGATGGTTTCCGCCGCGGATGCTAAAATCCATTTGCCTCCGGCGAAAATCGCAATCGTCGAGGTTAGGGAAACTGTAATCGCCAATGCAAGCCGCGCTCCGCGACTCCAAACTGTAAGACCTGACATCGCTAACCCCTCGGTGTCACGCTTCGTAAAACCCAATGCGAAGGTTACGCAGTTCCGGAGCCGGCAGAAGATAAAACTAAACCTTCGTTCAGTTTTGAGTGGCCGGGCCGGCAGAATAGCGGAGACGGGACTGTATTCCAAGAACATCGTCACCCTGCCGTGCCACTTTTATGGAATGTGAGTCGCGCCGCCTTTGCAACGGGTCAAGAAAAAAGCCGCCAGTTCAGGTGGCGGCTTTTGACTTTGTACACAATGGATCGTTACTCGGCGGCCTGAGCGCTTTCCGAGCTAGGCAGCGCCTTCAACTCGCTCTGGGCGGCCTTCTTCGCCATCTTTTCCCGCTCCGCAACGATCAACTCATCGCGATGCATGGAAATTTTCTGCAGCCTATTCAGCGTACCGCCAGTGCCCGCCGGAATGAG
>JBGSLP010000216.1:0-3351 GCA_041740655.1 Alphaproteobacteria bacterium | reverse complement strand
AAGCTGGCGAACAAGACATTCCTCGTCTGGCACCGCAGCAACGATCGCGACGAATGCCACGCCTGGCTCCGCCATGAAATGGCGGCCTGCGCTCCGAAAGTGAATTAAGCCGCCGAAAACCGCCCCGATGCAACGGGCGGCGTCATGCAGCCGGCGACGCCGCGAGCCCGCGTCTTGCGAGCAAAGGAGCGACATCCGGCATCCGTCCGCGGAAAGCAATATACGCCTCCGTCGGGTCGAGCGTGCCGCCACTGGAATAAATATAGTCGTGTAAGCGCTTGGCCGTATCCGGGTCGAACGGGTCTCCGGCATCCTGAAAGGCCTGGAACGCGTCCGTATCCATCGTCTCGGACCAGAGATAGCTGTAGTAACCTGCAGCATACCCGTCGCCGCTGCTGAAGAGGTGCAGAAAATGCGGAAGCCGATGCCGCATGCCGACATTCGGCGGGATCCCAATCGAGGAGAGGGAGGCGAACTCGAAAGCCTCGGCGTCAAAAACTGCCGACGCGCTTTTGCCATTCACCTCGGGGGAGGCGCCATGCAAGTCCATGTCGACAATCGCCGACGCAAGATACTGGATTGTCTCGAAACCTTGATTGAAGTTTCGCGCCTCGGCCATCCGACGGGTCATGCTCTCCGGTATCGGTTTTCCGGTTTTCGCATGGCGGGCAAAGCGCTTCAGCACCTCCGGCGTCATGAGCCAATGTTCGAACAACTGAGATGGCAATTCCACAAAATCGCGGGGAACATTGGTTCCAGAGACGATCGGATAGGTGACGTTTGAGAGCAGCCCGTGCAACGCGTGGCCAAATTCATGGAACAGCGTCTCGGCATCCGCAACACTCAGGAGCGCGGGCTCCCCCGCCTTCGGCTTCACGAGGTTAAGCACGTTCACGATGACCGGCTTGACCTCGCCATTCACCCGCTCTTGCGATCTAACCGCACGCATCCATGCGCCGCCGCTTTTCGACGGCCGCGTGAAATAATCCCCAACGAACAAGCCGATTGCCTGCCCCGCCGCGTTGAACGCCTCCCAAACGCGCACGTCCGGATGATATACGGGGATGTCCCGGCGCTCCTCAAACCGCAGCCCGAACAGCCTGCCAGCGACATAGAACGCTGCGGCAATCATGTTCTCAAGCTCGAAATACGGCATGAGCGCCGCCTCATCGAGATCGTATTTCTGAAGCCGGACCTTTTCCGCGTAATAGCGCCAGTCCCACTCCTCGATTTCGAAATTCGCGCCTTCGCTCCGCGCGGCTTCGGCGAGCAGCGCACGCTCCCGCTCGGCCCGAAGCACGGCGGGCGACCAGACTGCACGCAAAAGCGCGCTGGCCCGCTCCGGCGTCTTGGCCATGGTGTCTTCAAGGCTGAAGTCCGCGAAGCTCGGAAACCCGAGCAACGCCGCGCGCTCGTGGCGAAGCCTGGCAATTTGCGCCAGAATCGCCTGATTGTCGGTTTTGCCCCCATTCGCGCCGCGTTGCGCAAACGCCCTGAAAATACGCTCGCGCAGATCGCGCCGGGCCGACCATTTCAGAAACGGCCCGACACTCGACCGCGACAGGGTGAAGACATATTTTCCATCCAGCCCGGCATCCGATGCCGCCCGCGCGGCCGACGCCACGACAAAATCCGGGAGGCCATCGAGATCAGGCCCGGCCTCTAAAACCAGCCTGTAGTTTCCTTCGTCGGCGAGCACATTCTGCGAAAACTGCGTCGTAAGTTGCGCCATCCGCTGCTTGATGGCCCGCATGCGCGCCTTGCCTTCCTGGGCCAGACCAGCTCCGGAGGTCAAAAATGAGCGATGATATCTTTCGAGCACCCGCATCTGCTCGCGGTCAAGGCCGAGCGCATCCTTGGCGGCGACCAACGCCTCGACACGGCGGAACAGCGTCTTGCGAGTGTAGATTTCGCCGAAATGCTTCGCGAGGCGGGTGGACATGGTCCGCTCGACAGCCTGCAGCGCCGCGTTGGTATGCGCGCCCGTGAGGCCGAAGAAAACCGAGCAAACCCGCGTCAACAACTCACCCGATTTCTCCAGCGCCGCGATGGTGTTCTCGAATGTAGGGCGCGAGCGCTGGCTTGCGATGGCGCCGATCTCCGCGCGATGCCGCTGCAACGCCACATCGAATGCGGGGGGAAAATGCTCCGGGAGAATGCTGTCGTAGGGCGCAACGCCGTACGGCGCCAGCCACTGGGCGAGAAGTGGATTGTCGATTGTTGTCATGCCTGCCTGATAGGTTTGCAGCCGTTAGCTGTCAAGGAATTGAGCGATCTTCGGCGATAGGCGAAGGGCCGCGATATCTGCCTCGGTAGGGAGTTGCGGACGGTCTCGGTCGCGGTCGACCATGCAGAGAAAGCCCATGGCAGATGCTCCGTCCGCGCGGAACTGGTGCCAGGTCATCGGCGGTATGGAGATAAGGTCATGAGTTTGTAAGTCGCGAACTTCGTCACCGACCAGGCATCGCCCGCGCCCGCGAAATATCATTACAGCGTGCATGTGCTCGTGGCGTTCGAGCGTGGAGTGCCCGCCCGGCGCGATCTCGAAATAGCGAAGTTCGGCCGCCATCCCTGCGTCGGCGAAGAGAGTTTGCCGCGTAATGTCCTTGAACGGCGCCTCGCCCTCCTTTTTGTAGGCGTGAAGCTCGACGCCATCCCATCGAAAAGGCGCGATCTGAGGTCTTATGCGCGAAGATGTCATGCTCTTCTCATGAGTGTAGGCCGCGAAGGCGACGGGCAAATCTCGCGGTCTCGTCCGTCAGGCGGTCGCGCGCCGCAAGCAGACCGCCGCCCATCAGCACCATGATGTCCGGCCCGTAAAAATCGAGAAGCGCGGGGAGGCGATCCATGGTTACTCCTCCCGCGGGGGCTGGCAGACACGCCGCCAGTCCACCCCATTTGCCTCTAGCCGCGCTTGCAATCGCCGCGCAGGTTTCAAGCGAGTATCCAAACCGTCCACCGTAACTCGGGAATATGGTCGCCGATGCCCCAAGCAGCCGGAAAATCTTGCCGAGCAACAATGGCGGGGCGATGCGCGCCGCGCCAGCAAGTGATGGATGCGCGAGAAACGCCATATTGGGGAACTCGCTCGTGACGGCGTGGAAAGCTGGAAGCCCGCAAATCATCGGCTCGATCAGCACCGCGTCGAGACCTTCGTCCTGCGCCAGTGTCAGCTGGAGCCGCATTTTGTCGAGGTTGCCGCTGATGTTTGGCGCATAACGGGTCGAAACGCCGGTTTCAGCGCTGGCGTTGCGAACGGCGGCGGCGCAGGCCGCCACACGCTCGGCGAATGGGCTGAAGCGCTGGTCGGCAAGTCCGTGATCGTCCTTGATGAAATCGACGCCGCCGAGC
>JBGSLP010000215.1:0-3788 GCA_041740655.1 Alphaproteobacteria bacterium | reverse complement strand
CATGATCGCGGAGGCGGCGGTGCTGATGGAGTTCGGCGGCTCGGCGGAGGATCTGGCGCGCACATGCCATGCGCATCCGACGCTCAGCGAGGCGGTCAAGGAAGCCGCGCTCGCCGTCGGCAAACGCGCGCTGCACATATAGCGCATGAGTTTCGATCTCACGCTTTTGCGCTTCGAGGCGGGCAAAAACGCCGCCATGTCGAAGGATGCCGTCCTCGCAGCCCTTCGGCGCAACAAATGCAGCGGCCCGGACGGCAACGGCTATTTCGTCGTGACCGCGCCGGACGGCGGCGCAGTCGAGTTCGGCGTGATCGGCCTCGACAGCAAGCCGGAGTTTGAAAGCTGCTGGTTCAACCTGACGGAGGCGACGCCCAGCGTCATGCAGATCGTGTTCGATGTCGCGGACGCAGCGGAGGCGGTCATTTTCAACATGCAGGCGCAGGGCGGGCAATCGTCTATGATCGCGCCGCCGTCATTCGACCTGAAGCAGGCGCCGACCGATTTCATCCGCAATTACGGGAAGCCGAAGCGCATCGCATCCAGCGCCGAACTTGGCTCATTGCTGGAAGCCGGTTTCAGTGCTTGGAGCGAATTGCGCGATCAAGCCCTCTAAGCCTTAGCGCTGACATCGCGACTTGCCGAACAAAGCTGACAATTCGTTTATGCCATTGCGCAGCGCGCGCCCGCTCACTACTTGATTCTGTAGGTTGGCCGTATAGCTGCTCGCGCACTGCGTGGGCGCCAGCCCATCAAGAGGCATCGCCATGTTGAAGGCACAAACCGCTCATCCGCACGCTCCATCAAACACTGAAGGCGCGACCTGCTGCTCGACGCAGGCGCCAAAAGCTGAAATCGCCACGCCGCGTTTCGATCTCGCTGCGTATATCGCCCGCTATCAGCCGGTGCTTGTCATCGCGGGCGCCTCACTCCTTGGCGGATACGCGCTCACAGCGGCGGCATTTGACGCAACGCGCTTCATGCATGGAGCCATGGGGCTGTTCCTTTTCCAGCTTGCCCTGTTGAAGCTGGTCGATATCGGAGGCTTTGCCGCCGCATTCGCCGAGTATGACATCGCCGCCAAAGCTTGGAAGCCGTATGGTTATATCTATCCATTCGCGGAACTGGCGCTTGCCCTACTTTACCTGTCCGGTCAGTGGACGACGGCGACCTATGTGGCGACGATCCTGATCATGGGCCTTGGCTCCATCGGCGTGCTGCAAAGTCTGGCGCGCGGCGAAAAGGTGAAATGCGCGTGTGTCGGCGCCAAGATCGACGTGCCGCTCGGCGCGATCAGCGTGCTTGAAAATGTCGGGATGACAGCGATGGCCGCGCTTATGCTCACGCTTTAGCGTTTTTCGCGATGTGGCGGCTGGGTCTCGATATCGGCGGCACGAAAATCGAGGCGCTCGCGATGGCGCCCGATGGCTCCGAGGCTGGCAGGCGTCGGATCGATACGCCTCGGGGCGACTATCAGGCGACCATCGAGGCTATTGCCGCGCTCGTCGCCGACATCCGCGCTCAGTTCAACGTCGAGCATTTGGCAGCGGTCGGCGCTGGCATACCGGGGAGCATTTCGCCAGCGACCGGCCTTGTGCGCAATGCAAACTCCACATGGATAAATGGCCGCCCGTTTCACCGCGATCTGGAAACCGCGCTCGGACTTGAGGTCGTCATCGAGAACGACGCGAACTGCCTTGCGCTTTCGGAGGCGTCGGACGGTGCCGGCGCGGGGTTCGGCAGCGTTTTCGCAGTCATCCTCGGCACGGGCGTGGGCGGCGGCTTGACGATCGGCGGGCGCCTCGTGTCCGGCCGGAACGCTGTCGGCGGCGAGTGGGGTCATAATCCCCTGCCATGGCCGGATGAAAGCGAGCAAAATGGCGCACCATGCTTCTGCGGCAAG
Source organism: Alphaproteobacteria bacterium (assembly GCA_041740655.1). Classification (GTDB taxonomy): domain Bacteria; phylum Pseudomonadota; class Alphaproteobacteria; order Rhizobiales; family Rhodomicrobiaceae; genus JAWXCE01. The sequence goes on along the minus strand of JBGSLP010000215.1, from coordinate 1,888 downwards.
CGCGGCTGCATCGAGACCTGGCTATCCGGGCCCGCGCTTGAGCGCCAATATGCGCAAGCAACGGCTCGCACCGCGAATGCACGCGAAATCGCAGGTCTCGCCGCCGCTGGCGATGGAGAAGCCACCTCCGCATTGCAGGCCTACAGCCGACGGCTGGCGCGCGCTGTCGCGACCGTCATCAACATCGTAGACCCCGACGTGGTGGTGTTCGGCGGCGGGCTGTCCAATATCGATCTGATTTTGACGAGCGCACGCAGGCATCTAAACGAGTCGGTTTTCTCCGACGTTTGTGAAACCGAATTTCGCCGCAGCCGATGGGGGGATTCCAGCGGCGTGCGCGGCGCCGCGCATCTCGCGGACCTTCGAGTTGGCGAAGCGTAAACGCGCTTACTCAAGCTCCTTCAGCCGATAGAGCGCATCGAGCGCCTGCCGGGGCGTCAGCGCATCCGGGTTGATCGCCTTGAGCGCATCCACGACTGGGCTGGGTTGAGGCGCAGGCTTCTGCGCGGCCGCAAACAGCGGCAGGGTTTCATGCATGCTGACGGCTTTGCGCGTCTCGCCCGCTTCCTCCAGCACCTTCAGCACCGCCCGCGCGCGATCGACAACAGCTCCCGGCAGCCCGGCCAGCTTGGCGACCTGCACGCCATACGACCTATCAGCCGCACCGCTTCGCACCTGATGCAGAAAGACGATTTCGTCCTTCCATTCCTTCACCGCCATGGTTGCGTTGGACGCATTCGGCAGTCTGCCCGGCAGCGAGGTCAACTCGTGGTAATGCGTGGCGAACAGCGCACGGCAACGGTTCACATCGTGCAGATATTCCAGGCACGCCCAAGCGATGGAGAGGCCGTCGAAGGTCGCCGTGCCGCGCCCGATCTCATCGAGGATCACGAGCGAGCGCTCGGTCGCCTGATGCAGGATCGCCGCCGTCTCCACCATCTCGACCATGAATGTGGATCGGCCGCGCGCCAGATCGTCCGAGGCGCCAACGCGGCTGAACAGCTTGTCGACAACGCCGATATGGGCCGAAGCGGCAGGCACGAACGAGCCCATTTGCGCCATCACCGCAAGCACGGCGTTCTGCCGCAGGAACGTGGATTTGCCCGCCATGTTTGGCCCGGTCAATATCCACAGCCGCGCCGGCTGCCCGAGCTGGCAATCATTGCCGATAAACGCCGGACCGCGCTCGCGCTTCAACGCCTGCTCGACGACGGGATGCCGCCCGCCAACGATGCAAAAGGCCGTGGACGCATCGACCACCGGTCTCACATATCCCTGTTCCTCGGCTAGCGCGGCCAATGCGCAGATGCAGTCAAGGTCGCCCAGAGCGGCGGCCAGCGCGCCTAGCGCGATCTCCTCCGATAGGATCGAGGCGACCAGCGTGTCGAAAACCTCGACCTCGATGGCAAGCGCGCGTTCGGACGCGACCGCCATGCGCGCCTCGATCTCTCCCAGTTCGGGCGTCATAAAACGCATGGCGTTGGACACGGTCTGGCGATGCTGGAAAACCCTGTCATGCGGCGGCAGGCTAAGGACGCGCGCGGCGCTGGCAGGTGTTTCGATGAAATAGCCCAGCACGTTGTTGTGGCGCACTTTCAGCGTCTTGACGCCGGTTTGCTCGACATATTTCGCCTGTAGCCCCGCGATCACGCTGCGCCCGTCCGAACTCAGACGCCGGGCGTCGTCGAGATCGGCTCGAAAGCCATCGCGCATGCATCCGCCATCGCGCAGGAGGATCGGCAATTCGTCGGCAAGCGCCGCATCGAGCGCATCGGCAACCGGCAGACGCGCCGCCGCCAGATCGCGCGCGATATCAGCCAGATCGCTGGCGACGACCGGTGCATTGGCGAGGTCGCGCGCTATGGGCAGCGCCGCCTCAAGATGCTGG
>JBGSLP010000214.1:0-5845 GCA_041740655.1 Alphaproteobacteria bacterium | reverse complement strand
GCTTTGACGCGTGAGACCCAGTCGAGCGTATTTTTCAGGAACGGCGAGATGGACGCGTTATACTCCGGGCTGCTGAAGAAGATCGCATGATGAGATTGGAAAAGCGCCTTCAGGGCAATTGCCTGAGGCGGCGGGCCGTCATTCGCTTCAAGGTCGCCGTCATAAAGCGGCATTGCGTAATCGCGTGGTTCCAGCACGGTGACCTGCGCGCCCACAGCCGTTGCGACCGTGCCTGCCGCCTGCGCTAGCTTGCGATTAAACGAAGCTGCGCGAACGCTGCCCGAGAGGCATAGTACTTTGACTGTCTGCGCCATATCCGACCTACCCCCGTTGACAGACCTGCGGAAAATGTTAATCGCTTTTGTTAATTCCGTCCCAGAACACCTTGATGCGGTTCATGAAACCTTCGGCTTCTGGATTGTTCTCGCTTGTCGAAGCTTTCTCGAACTCCCGCAGCAGTTCCTTCTGCTTGCGCGAAAGATTTTGCGGCGTTTCGACCTCAACCTGAACGTTGAGATCGCCGACCATCTTTTGGCGCAGTATGGGCATGCCTTTGCCGCGCAGCCGGAACTGCCGACCGCTCTCGGTGCCTTCGGGAATTTTTACTTTTGCGCGGCCGCCATCGATCGTTGGCACTTCGATCTGGCCGCCCAGCGCCGCCGTGATCATGGTTATGGGAACCCGGCAGAACAGGTCGGCGCCGTCGCGCTGGAAGATTTCATCGGGCGCTATCGAGAGGAAAATGTAAAGATCGCCGCCCGGCCCCCCGCGCATGCCAGCCTCGCCCTCGTTGGCGAGGCGAATGCGAGTGCCATCTTCCACGCCCGCCGGAATGGTGACCGATAGCGTCCGCTCGCGGTTGACGCGCCCGGCGCCGCCGCATGACGGGCACGGCTTTTCAATCACCTCGCCACGGCCCTGACAGGCCATGCAGGTCCGCTCGATAGTGAAAAACCCCTGGCTGACGCGGATTTTTCCGTGCCCGCCGCAGGTGGTGCAAGCCGTTGGGCGAGAGCCGGCCTCGGCTCCGGCGCCCGAGCAGCTTTCGCAGACAATCGAGCTTGGCACACGGATATGCGCCGTTTTGCCGGAGTAAGCGTCAGCTAGCGAAATTTCGAGATTGAAGCGGATGTCCTGGCCGCGTTCGCGTGATCCGCGCGCACGACCACGACGACCGCCCATGAATTCGCCGAACAAATCGTCGAATATGTCGGACATCGACGTGGCGAAGTCTGCGCCGAAGCCGTGTGGTCCGGCGCCGTTTCCCTCAAATGCGGCGTGCCCATACTGGTCGTAAGCCGCGCGCTTTTGAGGATCTTTCAGCGCTTCATACGCTTCGTTGACTTCGATGAAACGCTTTTCGGAGTCGCTGTCGCCCGGGTTACGGTCGGGATGATATTCTTTTGCCAGCCGCCGGAAAGCATTCTTGATGTCCTGATCGCCTGCGCCTTTGGCGATGCCTAGTACTTCGTAATAATCGCGCTTCATATTTCGCCGGCCAAATCATTTAAAACAAACGGGGCGTACTGACAAAGGCGTCTGGCCTACTGCGTTGCTAGCAGAAGACCCGATGTCACCACCGGGTCTTTGTCATGCTAACATCGCCAGTCAGCGAAGCAACGACTTGCGTACCTGTGTCAGTCAGGAATGCGGGGACAAGTTCAGGTCCGCCGCGCCTTACCCTTGCGACCGCTTCCGGTCGTCGTCCTTGACCTCTTCGAAATCGGCATCGACGACGCGATCTTCGGCGCTGCCAGGGGTTTCTTCCGGTTTCGCTTCCGGATCGCCCGACTGACGATACATGGCCTCGCCCAGCTTCATCGCAGCGCGTCCGAGTTCTTCCGACTTCGCCGCGATCTTATCCTTGCTGTCGCTGTCCATCACGCCGCGCAGTTCAGTGATTGCGGCTTCAACGGCGGCGCGATCAGGTTCGGAAATCTTATCCGCCAGATCGCGCAGCGTTTTTTCGCTTGAATGGATAAGCGCTTCGGCCTGGTTTTTGGCTTCCACAAGTTCGCGCTTTTTCTTGTCGTCGGCCGCGTGCGTCTGCGCTTCCTTGACCATCCGCTCGATATCGGCGTCCTGCAGACCGCCCGACGCCTGAATGCGGATCGACTGCGCTTTTTGTGTCGCCTTGTCCATCGCCGACACGTTCACGATGCCGTTCGCGTCGATATCGAACGTGACCTCGATCTGCGGCACGCCACGCGGTGATGGCGGAATGCCAACCAGATCGAACTGGCCGAGCATCTTGTTGTCCGCAGCCATTTCGCGCTCGCCTTGGAAAACGCGGATCGTCACAGCGTTCTGGTTATCCTCGGCGGTCGAGAAGACCTGGCCTTTTTTGGTCGGGATGGTCGTATTGCGATCGATGAGGCGCGTGAATACGCCGCCAAGCGTTTCGATGCCGAGCGACAGCGGGGTCACGTCGAGCAAGAGAACGTCCTTGACGTCGCCCTGAAGCACGCCAGCCTGAATCGCCGCGCCCATGGCGACAACTTCGTCCGGATTGACGCCTTTGTGCGGCTCCTTACCGAAGATGTTTTTCACGGTCGCCGCAATCTTTGGCATGCGGGTCATTCCGCCGACGAGCACGACTTCATCGATTTCCGCCGCTTTCAGACCAGCGTCTTTCAGCGCGGCCTGACATGGCTCAATCGTCTTCTGAATCAAATCGTCCACGAGGCTTTCGAGCTTGGCGCGCGTCAGCTTCATGGTCAAATGCTTCGGACCGGTCTGGTCAGCCGTGATGAACGGAAGGTTGATTTCCGTCTGCTGCGTCGATGAAAGCTCGATCTTCGCCTTTTCGGCAGCTTCCTTCAGGCGCTGAAGCGCGAGCTTGTCGCCGCGCAGATCAATCCCGTTCTCTTTCTTGAATTCGGCCGCCAGATATTCCACGAGGCGCATGTCAAAGTCTTCGCCGCCGAGGAAAGTATCGCCGTTGGTCGACTTTACTTCAAACACACCATCGCCGATTTCAAGGATGGATATGTCGAAAGTGCCGCCGCCAAGGTCGTAAACCGCAATCGTCTTTGAACCTTCGCGCTTGTCGAGGCCGTAGGCCAACGCCGCCGCGGTCGGCTCGTGGATGATGCGCAGCACTTCAAGGCCAGCGATTTTGCCAGCGTCTTTCGTCGCTTGCCGTTGCGCGTCGTTGAAGTAGGCGGGAACAGTAATAACCGCTTTGTCGACTTTTTCGCCGAGATAGGATTCAGCGGTCTCTTTCATCTTTTGCAGGATGAACGCGGAAATCTGCGACGGCGAATATTTCTTGCCGTGCGACTCGACCCATGCGTCGCCGTTATCGCCCTTGACGATCTTGTATGGCACGAGTTTCTGATCTTTCGCGACCAGCGGATCGTCATATCTGCGGCCTACGAGACGCTTGATGGCAAAGAACGTGTTCTCAGGATTGGTGACGCCCTGACGCTTTGCCGGAAGGCCGATCAGGCGCTCGCCCTCTGCCGAAAATCCGACGATCGACGGCGTCGTGCGCATTCCCTCAGAATTTTCAATTACTTTCGGCGTCGAGCCTTCCATGACGGAGATGCACGAGTTTGTCGTTCCAAGATCGATTCCGATTACTTTTGCCATTTATAAACCCCTAATCCAATTTTAAGCAGACCGGCCGGACCTTCAATTTAGCGCCCGGGTTTTCATAAATTTTGCCGCTCTCAGCGAGCAAAACCACAATTTCCGGTCCCTAAGGACGCCAAGCTGTTGCGCAGACATATAGGAGAGGCCCTGATGAGGCGCAAGCGGGGCGAGTACGCCATGCGTTGCATTTCAGCCGCCAAACAACCCACACGTTTTTGCTGTAAAGCGGTGTCAGTCACTTTCGTATTCCGAGTATCCGGGATCACCGGGCGAAGCAAACGGCGCGTCACTGTTTGGCTGCGCCATGACAGGGCGTGTGACCGATGACGGTCGCTTGGTCGATAGCACGCTGGTCGTCACCGTCACGGGGCGAATGATCTGCGCCTTGCGAGCCGGGGCCGCGCCTTTCTCCTGTGAGGTGCGTCGCTGCATCCGAAGAACGTTTGCGCCGCCGTCACTCCGTGAGGCCTTCTGCGGGGTGTCTGCGGCATCGTCTAGCGCGTCCCCAAGGTCGAGCGTGCGAGCGTTAGCGGGCGATGCGGCCTGCTCATCCACAGGCTCGGCGTCTACAGGCGCGCTATTCTTAGGCCCGGGGTCGGACGCCACTGTCGAGGCTTTCGCAACCACCACGGCCGCCGCGCGAAGCACGCGCTCGCCGATCATGTACCCTGCCTGGAAAACCTGAACGATGGTCTCGGGAGGCTGCTCGGATGTTTCCACCCGCATCATGGCCTCGTGGACATGGGGATCGAATTTCTCACCAACCGGATCAAAGCGCACTATGTTCTGGCGCTCCAGCACTTTGAAAAGCTCCCGCTCGGTCACCTCAACGCCTTCGACCAATGTGGCGAGAGCCGGATCGTTTGCGGCTGCCTGCTTGGGCACGGCCTCGATTGCGCGGCGAAGATTATCGCCAATGCCAATCACGTCACGGGCAAACGAGGAGACCGCGTATTTTGCGTTCTCGGTGATTTCGCGCTCGGTGCGGCGGCGCAAATTGGCCATCTCGGCTTCCGAACGCTTCCAGTTGTCTTGAAGCTTCTCTTTTTCCGCTTCCAGCGCCTCGATCGCCTGCCTCAGTGCGCCGTTCTCGTTGGTCAGCGCTTCCAGACGTTCGAGCGTCGCCTGAAGTTCAGCCGTGCTCAGGCGAGCATCGGCCTCGATACTGGATGTCGTCGTCTCCGCGCTTTCGTTTTCAGTTTCCTGAAGGTTGTTTTCAGGATTTTGCGTCTCGTTCATCTGCTATGCGCCCTTTCTCCTTGGCGAAAAAACGGCTTCTCGTTCGAAGTTCTGATCTCCGGTATCGGCTCGTTTGCTGCATTAATCAAGTGAGGAGGCGCCCAACCAGCCTCGCCGTGTAATCCACCATGGGGATAATCCGGGCATAATTAAGCCTCGTCGGGCCTATCACGCCCAGCACGCCCACAATTTTGCGCTCCTCATCCCGGAATGGGGAAACGATGAGCGATGAGCCGGAGAGCGAAAATAGCTGATTCTCCGATCCGATGAAGATCCTGACACCATCGGCTTCTTCAGCGAGCGTCAAAAGCTGCACAAGTTCTTTCTTGGACTCGAGATCGTCAAATAAAAGCCGGATGCGATCAAGGTCTTCCACCGCCTTCAGATCATCCAGCAGGTGCGAGCGACCGCGCACGATGAGGCTTTTGTTGTCCTCGCCGCCGCCAGACCATTGCGCGAGGCCCGACTGCACGACGCGCGCCGTAAGGTCGTCAAGCTCCGCCTTTTTATCGTGTAGTTCCTGCTCGATGCGCGCGCGGCTCTCGCCCAGCGTCTTGCCTCGCAAGCGCGCATTCAGATAATTCGACGCCTCGGTCAAGGCGGACGCCGGCAGGCCTTGCGGGACCGTAATGACACGGTTTTCGACTACGCCGTCATCACCCACCAGCACCAGCAAAGCGCGCTGCGCATCGAGGCTGACAAACTCCAGATGCTTGATGCGTGAAATATGTTTCTCGGAAATCACGACGCCCGCACATCGCGACAGGCCGGAAAGCATCTCGCTGGCGTCGGACAGGAGATTACCCGGCTGCATGCCGGTGAATTTGGCGTCGATCTGCGCGCGCTCGATGTCGCTCATGCCGCCGACTTCCAGAAGCCCATCGACGAACATCCGGAGACCGGACTCGGTCGGCACGCGCCCGGCGCTGGTGTGCGGCGCATAGATGAGGCCAAGCGCTTCGAGGTCGGACATGACATTGCGCACCGAGGCGGGCGAAAGCGTCATCGG
>JBGSLP010000213.1:0-1904 GCA_041740655.1 Alphaproteobacteria bacterium | reverse complement strand
GCGACCACCACATCGGCGCGACCATGCGCCGCCGCGATCGCCGGCGCCGTGTCGGCGCCAAAATACGCACAGATAGTGGGAACGCCGCTGGCCGAGGCGCGCTCCGCGATTGTTCGGGCCGGGTCAAGGCCGAGGATGCGTCCGACATGCGGCTTTGCTCGCTGCAGGAAACGTCCGACATTGCTGCCGAACTCGAACAGGAAACCATTGGCGGGGAGATAGCCTTGTCGCTGCATAAAGTGAATCAAACGGTCGTAGTGGCTGTCTAGTGTTGGCGAATCGGGTGTAATATACAGGTAATCATCGTACAAAACATTCGTATTGACACAATATCCAAGCTGGAGATTGCCGCAATTATTACAAAATTCCATATTCAATGGATATCGATCTTCTGGCTCAGCCGCACTTTTCTTTAGCCTGTTTGCCAAAGGAACCGACCCAAGATCAATGATGGTATTGGTTTTTTGGCCACAAATACGACAAATCATGAACATTTTTCCAAAAAGTCGCCGACAGCCGATTTGCGGACAACAGGCGACATCTCGATCATCGGGTGCGCCCTCAAGCCCGTTACCGCCTCCAGATAACGCTTGCGAAGCCGCGTCAGGATCGGCGCCGGTCCCAGCGGCATGCTGTCGAGCGCAGAAATCATCACGAGATCGTTCAGCGTGCCGCAAGAAGCGATCTCGTCTGCGACCATGAGTTCCGTCCTGTCGATCGGACGGCGGGCGAAGGCGATGCCTTCATCGCGGGCCAGGGCCTCGATCAGGTTCACGGTGATGCTCTCGAACGCGCCTTCGCTCGCCGTGGGGGTGTAGACCACGCCATCGCGCACCATCAGAACCGCCGAGCCGACAAACTCGGCGACACGGCCGGCGTCGTTGAGCAGGATCATCTCCTGGTATCCCCTGCTCCTGCCTTCGATCTTGGACATCCGCGCGACGAGATAATTCGGCCCCATCTTGACGCGGGAAGGAAGCGCATTGTCGTTGGCGCGCCGCCATGACGTAATCCCGGTCTCCATGGCGGGCGGTGGACACTTGGGATGGTTGTAGGCCGTAATCACGAGGTCCGTCCGATCGCCCATGCCCCAATGTCCCTCTACCAGGCACAGCGTGGTGCGAAGCCACATGTTTTGCGACGGATGCAGCAATTTGGTCAGAAGGGCGGCGCAAGCCGCGTGATATGCGTCAAAAGACATGTCGAACGGCATGTGAAGAATGCGGGCCGATCGGTGAAGACGCTCATAATGCGCACGCAGGGCGACCAATGCAAAATCGCCGCTATTGCTCCAGAAGCCCTTCAGTCCCTCGAAGACGTTGAAACCCCGCAGGATAGCCTCTGTGTTGACATGGATCACACCTTCGTCCCACCGCCTTACCGCGCCGCGGGCGAACAGAAAATCGGGCTTCTGAAGAGCATGGGGCTGGGGGGTTGAGCTCATTTTGACCGTCAAATTACGCGCGTGACAGGAGTATCACCCGGTATGGGTTTTTTCCATTGCAATCATCTAGTATGGGTTAATTGCATCGACTGCGACGATTTTAGCCGCCGTGCGACTGCGCGCCGCCCAGCGGGTGCGAAGAGGGGGCCGCATGAGGCTTCAAAGCAGCGCGTCGATCACGTCGGCGTAGGCGCCTTCGACGCGGAGCTGGAAGTCGTTGTCGGCCCATCCGCCATAGTTGAGCACGACGACCGATTTCATGTCGCGCACCAGCAGGCTGTCGGGATTGGCGTTATACTCGGCGACGGTGTTGACGATGGATTTGTAGGGCACGCCCGAGAACACCAGCGTGTCGTCGGCGCCGAACTTCTTGATGAGATCGACGGCGCTGCGCGGGCTGTCGGCGATGGCGTCGAACACGAAGGTCTTGGCGCCGCCGCCCGCGTCATAGACCGCCTGC
>JBGSLP010000212.1:0-3505 GCA_041740655.1 Alphaproteobacteria bacterium | reverse complement strand
GGCGCTAGCCGATGGCTGCGCCTCCATGGGGGCTGGCGCTTTGCCGCCGGCGCCGCCGAATTTGGCGAGCGCGGATGCGTCCTCGCCCTCTTCCAGCAGCAGGGCGATGAGCGCGTTGACCGCTACGCCCTCGGTGCCCTCGGGCACGACGATCCTGCCGACCACGCCGTCGTCGATTGCCTCGACTTCCATCGTCGCCTTATCGGTCTCGATTTCGGCGAGCGCCTTGCCGGAGGTGACCTTGTCGCCCTCCTTCACCAGCCATTTGGCGAGCTTGCCCGACTCCATGGTGGGCGATAGCGCGGGCATAAGAATTTCGATGGTCATGGCGTTGTCCTGTCAGTGTCGTCTGGCGGCAGCGGTAAGCGTAGTTAAATGTCCATGCCAAGCCGATTTAGCGTCAAGTATTAATCTTTACTCTCGTATTTTTGAATCAGTAAAATAGAATGAGCCATTTTCGTAACAAGGAGTGCCATACCATTCCAGCAAGTATCGTTTGCCATCTTCCAATAAATAAAAGCCATCATCTAGCAGTTCATTATTCAAGTCTCGCTCGGCATCTATATTTCTGAGTTCATTAGCTTTTCGCAACTCTTCAAATCGAGACTTGTGGGGTAAAAATGTTTCTGGATTTAATATTGCCCATGATAGCGTTCCCGTCTTTTTCAAATTTGTAACTAAATAGTCATTCCTCATGAGTTTCATGCTCATTCAATCTCCTATCGATAAAGCACGGCCTTCGCGGCGGCGGTGACTTGGGCGGCGCTGGGGAGCGCTAGTTTTTCGAGGTTGGCGGCGTAAGGCATGGGCACGTCGGCGCCGGTGACTTTGGTCGGGGGCGCGTCGAGATAGTCGAACGCCTGAAGCGCCACGGCCGAACAGATTTCCGAGCCGATGGAGCACACGGGCCAGGCTTCCTCCACCGTCACAATGCGGTTGGTTTTCTTCACCGACGCGATGATCGTTTCCATGTCGAGCGGGCGCAGCGTGCGCAGGTCGATTACCTCCGCGTCGATGCCCTCGGCCTCAAGCTGCTTGGCCGCCTCCAGCGCATAAACCATGCCGCGCGCGAAGGAGACGATGGTCACGTCGCGGCCTGCGCGGGCGATGCGCGCCTTGCCAATGGGCAACGTCCAGTCGGCGTCGTCCGGCACGTCGCCAGTCACGCCGTAAAGCATCTCGTTTTCGAGGAACACGATGGGGTTCGGGTCGCGGATCGCAGCCTTCAGCAACCCCTTGGCGTCCGCCGCGTTCGACGGCGCGATCACCTTCAGCCCCGGGCAATGGGCGTACCATGCCGAGTAACACTGGCTGTGCTGGGCGGCCACCCGCGCCGCCGCGCCGTTCGGGCCGCGAAACACGATAGGGCAGCGCATCTGCCCGCCCGACATATACAGCGTCTTGGCGGCGGAATTGACGATATGGTCGATCGCCTGCATGGCGAAGTTCCACGTCATGAACTCCACGATCGGCCGCAGACCCGCCATCGCCGCGCCGACGCCTAGCCCTGCAAAGCCGTATTCGGTGATCGGCGTATCGACAACGCGACGCGCGCCAAATTCCGCCAGCAGCCCTTGCGTGATCTTGTATGCGCCCTGATACTCGGCGACTTCCTCCCCCATGACGAACACGTCGCCGTCGCGGCGCATTTCCTCGGCCATGGCGTCGCGCAGCGCCTCGCGCATCGTTGTCGGGACCAATTGGACGCCTTCGGGAAATTCGGGCTTTGCGGTTGCTGGCTCGCCCTTGGCGGATTCTCCTGCGCTCCACGGCCAAGGCACGCTGTCGCCGCCGGATGGAGCAGCCTCGGCTGGTTTGGCGGCTTGCGGCGTTGCTTGCGCGGGAGCGGCGTGGCCGTTTGCCAGCGCGCTGGCGTCCTCGCCCTCCGACAGGATGAGCGCAATCGGCGTATTCACCTTGACGCCCTCGGTGCCTGCCTCGATTAGGATGCGCCCGAGCACGCCCTCATCGACGGCCTCGACTTCCATGGTCGCCTTGTCGGTCTCGATTTCGGCGATCGGGTCGCCCGAGGCGATGGCGTCCCCTTCCGCCTTGAGCCACTTCGACAGCTTGCCCTCTTCCATTGTCGGCGACAGGGCGGGCATCAGAACTTGAACGGGCATGGGAAGCCTTTTCTCGCCGCGAGGATGGACGGCGTTTTTCGTCGATATCACCGGCGCTTTCCATCGTCTGCGGATGGCTGAAACGCGGTTCGCTATCCTGTCGACTTTGCCCGTTTTAGCACAATGCGGCAAGCCGTTTAGCGCCCGTGCGCCCCGTTACGGAGCAGCAATTTTGTACCCGGCGAGCTTCATGGCGCGCTGGAAAACATAGGCGACGAACGCGCCGATCACGATCACGGAAAAGAACAGCCGGAAGATGACGAGAAACGCGCCGAACACCCATTTTTCGCGCCCGTCGATGGTGAGCGGCGACAGGTTGATGTCGAAGATTTCCATGGCGTCGAAAAACACGCCCTTCAGCGCCTGATCGACGATGAAGACAAAGACCGAGCGGAAATCGACCGCGCCCTTGAGCGGGTTGTAGACGCCGTCGGAGGCCAGCGCATAAAGTAACGCGCTCACCGCGAAGCACAGGAAAATGACGCCGAAAACGAGCGCCAGCGCGGCGATGATCGTGGAGCGCATTTTCTCGCGCCTGCTCGCCACCATGAGAGAGATGCTCGACAGCAGGTTGCCGTAATAGAGGTTGCTCTCCTTGCGCTGCACCCGCCACAACGCGCGCCCGATAAACAGCAGCGAGCCGATCAGCACGATATATTTTCGGCGCGTCGACGAGCGTCAGTCCGCCGCCCTGCCCGGCCAGCAAAAGCGCGGAGGACGCCGCCAGCAGCAGCAGCGCGACGGCAAGGTACCGCAACCAGAGCGGATAGGCGTTGATCCCCAACCGGCGCTCAATGGCGGCGATGCTGTCGAGATTGTAAGTCCGAACCGGTTTCGCCACGCTGCGCCTCTTTTTCGTTGATCTTGTCTTGGACGGGGAAAGCAACGCGCGAGAAGCGATTAGGTGGCATGCGGTTGGTTACGAATGGAATTTCGCAAGTCGAGGCTTGGTTCGCTCTCGTTCAAACGGTTACGTCTGTCCAAAGCTCGGCGACGTCCGGCTCGGGATCGGTTTGCGCGAAATCGGCGGATTCGTTGACGATGAGGCGGATTTCCTTGTCGATGAGCTTGAGGTCTTCCTCGCTGCCATAACCTTTCTCGATGATGCGCACGCGCGCCTGCTCGATGGGGTCGTGGTCGTGGCGCATTTTCTCGACCTCCTCCTTGCTCCGGTATTTCGCCGGGTCGGACATGGAGTGGCCGCGATAGCGGTAGGTCATCATTTCGAGGATGTACGGGCCGTTGCCCTCGCGCGCCCACGCGACAGCCTTGTCGCCCGCCGCCTTCACCGCGCGCACGTCCATGCCGTCGACCTGCTCGCCCGGAAGATTGAAAGACGCGCCGCGCTTGGAAAAGTCCTGCTGCGCCGAGGAGCGCTGCAC
>JBGSLP010000211.1:0-14397 GCA_041740655.1 Alphaproteobacteria bacterium | reverse complement strand
GCCCAATCCGCAAGATCGCGGCGATAGGCGTCGATCGTGTTGATCGCCGCGCCGCGCTCGCTTGCGAGCATGTTGAGAAAATCATCGATATCGGGCGCGCAGGCGAATGCCGGTTTCGCCTTGCCTCCCGCCGCTTTGTTAACCACCGCCGCCTCGTGCAATATGCCTGTTCAGCCATTGCGACGGCGAAAGGTTAACAAATCCTTACTTGATTTTGACGTTGCGGAGCGTTTTGGAAATTTCTCTCGATTCAGGCTCGAAATAATTGGCGAGAATAAACATCCCGCCGTAAAAAAGACCGACCAAAACGCCGATGACGGTCAGGAATCGAATGAGACTGGGCATCGGCGCAGCTTCCCCGCTTTAAGGCTTGCAAGACAGGCTTTACGGATGGGTTGGCGGAAAACGGCGCGTCTTGTCAAGGCGAAATGGCTATCGCGCTTGGCGTTGGCGAAAAGTTGTGAAACGCTGCCTATAGAGAATGCAGTTTGTGAGTTGAATGAGCATCGTGAAATGCAGCACCCATTTGACAGCACGAAAATGAGACCTGAGTCGGCGCAGGCGTCGGCCAGCGACGTGGTTAGCGCGCTTGACGGTCGCTCCATTGCCTTGATCGGCCTGATGGGCGCAGGAAAATCCGCAATCGGTCGCCGACTGGCCGCCCGACTCGAACTTCCCTACGCCGACGCAGATGCGGAAATCGAGGCCGCCGCCGGCGAAAGCGTGGAAAGCATTTTCGCTCACCACGGCGAGGCGGCCTTTCGCGATGGAGAGCGCCGCGTTATTGCGCGTCTGCTCGAATCCGGTCCGATCGTGCTGGCCACCGGCGGCGGCGCATATATGAATGAGGAAACCAGAGAGCGCCTTCGCCTGCGCGCGGTGACCGTCTGGTTGAGGGCCGAACTGGCCGTGCTGTTGAACCGCGTCAGTCGCAGAGATAACCGTCCTTTGCTGAAAACCGACGACCCGCGGGTCGTCATGGAGCGATTGATCGAGCAGCGGTATCCCGTCTATGCCCTCGCCGACCTGACCATCGAAAGCCGCGACGTGGCGCACGAGGTCATCGTGGATGAAATAGTTGCCGGGCTGATGGCCCGCAGCAGCGTCCGTGAGTCGGCGCAATGACCGACGAAAAGGCGACCCGCCGCACCGTCCCCGTCGCCCTGCCGGAGCGGGAATATGACATCGTCATCGGCTCCGGATTGCTTGCTGAAGCGGGCGCGCTCATATACGGGGCGGCGCCCGGCGCACGCTGCGCGATTGTCACGGATGAAAACGTCGCCCGCCATCACCTGCCCACGCTAACCGTCGCGCTCGGCGAGCGTCTTGCCGGATCGCCGCTGATCCTGCCTGCGGGCGAAGCAACCAAGAGCTTTGACCACCTAGCCCGCGTTTGCGGCTACCTGCTCGACCTGAAGCTTGAGCGCGGCGACGTCGTGGTGGCGTTCGGCGGCGGCGTGATCGGCGATCTGGCGGGCTTTGCGGCGGCTATCCTCAAGCGCGGCGTCCGCTTCGTGCAAATCCCGACGACGCTGCTCGCGCAGGTGGACTCGTCCGTCGGCGGCAAAACCGGCATTAACGCGCCTCAGGGTAAAAACCTGATCGGAGCCTTCCACCAACCCGCTCTCGTTCTGGCCGATACCGATACGCTCGCAACGCTGCCGCCGCGCGAATTTCGGGCCGGTTACGCCGAGGTCGCAAAATACGGGTTGCTTGGCGACGCCGCATTTTTCGCGTGGCTCGAAGCCAATATCGAGGCAGTTTTCTCCGGCGACGGGACAGCGCGGGCGGAGGCTATCGAGCGCAGTTGCCGCGCCAAGGCCGCGATCGTGCTGGAGGACGAGCGAGAGACCGGGCGACGGGCGCTGCTCAACCTTGGCCACACGTTCGGCCATGCGCTGGAGGCCTGGGCGGGCTATGACGGTTCGCTGATTCACGGCGAGGCCATCGCTATCGGCATGTGCCTCGCATTTCAGTTCTCCGCGCGCGAGGGTTTTTGCGGCGATGACGACGCGCGGCGTGCAATCACGCATTTCAAGCGCGCCGGGCTGCCAACCCGTTTGCGCGATCTTGAAAACCTGACAGGCAAATCGCCGCCGTCAACCGCCCGGATCATCGAACTCATGGAGCAGGACAAGAAAGTCGTCCGGGGCGCTCACACGCTGATTTTGGCTCGCGGCATTGGCGAGGCGTTCATCAACCATAATGTCGCCGTCGCAGGGTTGACCGATTTTCTCGATCAGGCGCAGCAGTTTTAAGCCACGGCGACGAAAGGCGGCAGACGTCGCACCTGGGCACGCGGCTGGAATGTTTCCCGCTCGATATAATCCAGCAGCAATCCGGCGATATCCACTTTGGTCACGCTTTCCACGCCCTGAAGCCCCGGTGATGAGTTGACCTCAAGCAGCAGCGGCCCGCGCTGGGAGCGCAAAATGTCGACGCCCGCAAACCGCAGCCCCATGCGCTTGGCGGCGCGGATGGCGAGCTTTTTCTCCTCAGGCGTGATTTTTGCGTTATGCGCCGTGCCGCCCTTGTGCAGGTTGGCGCGGAAGTCGTCGGGCGAGGACTCGCGGCGCATCGAAGCGATGACCTTGCCGTCGAGCACGATGCAGCGGATGTCCTGGCCCGCCGCATCCGCAATGAATTCCTGCACAAGGAAATTCGCCTCGGCATTGCGGAAAGCGTCGATAACGGCGCTCGCCTGCTTGCGCGTTTCGGCGAGCACGACGCCTTTGCCCTGGCTGCTCTGCAGCAGCTTCACGATCAGCGGCGGGCCGCCGACCATGGCGATCAGGTCGTCGGTGTGATGATGCGAGGATGCGAAAGCCGTGATGGGCATCGGCAGGCGGTGCATCGCCATCAACTGGTGAGCGAGCAGTTTATCGCGCGACTGCGCAATCGCTGATGCCGAATTCAGGCAGAACGTCCCCGTCATCTCGAACTGACGCACGACGGCGCCGCCGTATTCCGTAACGGACGCGCCAATACGGGGAATGACCACATCGAAATACGGCAGCGCCTTTCCGTCATAGTGGACGGTCGATGCCAGATTATTGATATTCATGTAGCAATTGAGGGTTTTGATCGGCTCGATCACGTGCTCGCGCGCTTCAGCGGACTCGATGATGCGCCGGTTCGAGTGATTGTCAGGCTCCATCGTCAGCAACGCGATGCGAAGCGGCCGATGTACGGATGGCTGCCGCGCCATTTCCTTGTAAACGTCAAAGCTGAGCTTTTCCTGCTTATATTCGGCCCACGGCTGAACGATCGCCTCCTGCGACTCTAGCGCGGTTCGCCCGAGCAACATGCGGTGCGCCATGGTTTCGCGATTCGAGAGCGATATTTCGACGGGCCATTCCCGGTCGCCAATCCGGATCGGCGTCGAGATGATATAGCGAAGTTCGGACTGGCCGTTCGACGAGATGACCTGCCGCCGGTCGACGACCTTGGCCGTGCAGTAAATTTCGATGTCGTCACGGTCATGAACCGGGTGAACGCCGAAGCGGACCCTCGGCTGCGTGTCGGGGCCGAAAGTCTCGATGCTGAACGCGTGCAGCGCGGACGTCCGCGCGCCGGTGTCGATTTTCGCCCTGATCGCGGGCAGGCCAAGCTTCGGCAACGCTACCCATTCGCGCCACCCAAGGACAAAGTCATCCATCTCGGACCCTATGCTCTGATAAGAAACATTTTCGCGAATCATCACGTTAACCGTACAGGGAGGCGCAGTCTGCGCCAGCTTTTCTTCATAAAATCCCAAGCCCCGAAAACTCTACTTAAAGTTTTGTAGGGCGTCCCACAACAACCTTATGGTTGATGTCCACGCGTCTTAACCCCCGAGTAAATCCGGAGGTTTCAAACAAAGTCGCAGGCATACAGATTTTTTGCTTTTGAACGCCGCCACTGGCTGAAGAACCTCAAAGCGGACGATATAACAAACATGTCATCAGTTTATGTCTATCTAATAACAAATCATTATAGGCGGGTGGTTCCTACGCGCTCAAACAGCGAAGCAACGCCGAGACCGCCAGCCGCTCCCAGCATGGCCAGCCCTAAGCCCGGTTCGGTTTCCTCCCCGCCCGCGATCATCCGAGCGAAAAGCCTCGTGACGAGCACCGCTCCGCTCGCGCCATATGGATGTCCAAAGGCAAGCGCGCCGCCATCGACGTTCACGATGCGGTAGTCAAGGTTTAGCTCGTCAAGCGTCGCGATGACCTGCGAGGCAAAGGCTTCGTTGAACTCTACCGCGCGGATATTGCTCAGGGCATAACGCGGCCAGCGCTCGAAAAGTCGCCGCACCGCCGGAACCGGCCCTAGCCCTAGATGCATCGGATGGACGCCCGCCGCTGCTCCGCCCACGACCCTCAGGGCTGGCGGCTCTCCCATTTGCGCCCACATTCGCGGCGACACCACGAGCGCGAGCGCCGCGCCATCGCATATCTGGCAGGTGTTCCCGGCAGTGACCGAGCCTCCGGGGAAAAGCGGCGGTATGCGAGCGAGCATTTCCGGCGTCAGTCGCGCGCGGACGCATTCATCTTTCATCTCGGCGTAGCCCGCGCCCAAGGGTAGGATTTCACGTTCGAAGCGCCCTGCGGTTTGCGCCTCCGTCGCACGGCGCCAACTCTCCAGCGCGTAAGCGTCCTGTGCTGCCCGCGAGATAGTCTTGTCCCTCGCCACCGCCTCGGCTGACTCTGCCATCGTCGGATCGCCAAACGCCTCGGGTGAGAATGCCGGCTGACTGAAAAACTGGGGCAGGCCGCGATAAAGGCTCGGCGGCTTTGCAATCCGCCACGGCGCCGTCGACGGCGACTCTGCGCCGCCTGCAATCACCACATCGCCCGCGTCCGCCTCGATCAGTCGCGCCGCCATCAAGATCGCATCGAGCCCGGATGCGCACTGCCGATCCACGGATATGCCCGGCACGGTATCCGGAAGACCGGCGTGCAGCAAGGCGAGCCGAGCTGGATTACCGCCTCCACCAGCGGCATTGCCGAGGATCACCTCGTCCACCTGCCGCCCTTCGAGGCCTGTTTGCTCGAGCAGCGCGTTGATGAGCGGCGCCGTCAGGCTTTCGATGGGGCGCGCGCGATGCATGCCGCCGATGCGGCCGATGGCAGTCCGGCGGGCGGCGATAATGAGCGCGTTCATGTCAGCGCCTCGTAGCCATCCGCGCCATTTTCCAGATCCGCTCTGACCTGCGCGAACGCGATTTTGCCCGTTCGCGTGACCGGCAATCGCCGCGTTTGAAAATATCGCTGCGGGCAATCCTCAAGCGGCAGCAGCGCGCGGCAATGAGCCGAAAGCTCCGCGCGCGCCACGCATGCGCCTTCGGTCGCCTCGACAACGGCGGCGAGGATGGCGCCGCGCTTCTCGTCATCGAGGCCAACAACGGCCGCTTCGATGACGCTGGGGTGCTGTTTTAGCGCCGCCTCGACGGTTTCCGGGCTGATCTTGTGTGCTTTCGAGTTGATTTCGCGATCCGCGCGACCGGTCAGGTATAAAAAGCCGTTGGCGTCCAGAAAGCCGAGATCGCCTGCGGACACAAACGACCCCGGCTCGACGCGCGCTTCGCCGATATATCGCGAGAACAGCATCGGGCTGGACACATGAATGACGCCGTTCTCGCCCGGCGCGGCCAGCGCGGCCGCTCGGCGGATTTCGATGCTCACGCCGGGGAAGAGCCGCCCGACCGAACCGGCAGGCGCCGGGTGACGCGTGCTCACATAACTCACGAACGACAGCTCCGATGCGCCATAGAACTCGATCACATCCGCATCGGGCGCAGCACGTTCGACACACCGCCGCAACCCATCGCCCAGCTTGGCCCCGCCGCAAAAGACATAGCGCAAGCTGGGCGCGTTCATGCCTGCGGCAAGCAGTTCCTCCAGCATGGACGGCACCGTGTAAAGCACTGTCACTCCGCCCTCGCTAAGACTTTTCACGAGGCGTTTCGGCCTGAAGCGTTGTGGAGCAAAAACGGTGTGCCCACGCGATAACGCATGCACCGCGCCATACAAAAACAGGGAGTGCGACAGCGCGCCGGGTATCATGACTGTTTCCGTATCGCGCCACGGAAACACCGCCTCGCACGCCGCGAAACTAGCGATCCATGAGGCATGACTGCGGGCGAAAATTTTCGGCTCGCCGGTCGATCCGGAGGTGGCGCCCCAGTAAAACTCGTCGGGTTCGGCCGAAGCGCTGCAAGCATAACCCGGCTGCGGAAACGGGAAGGCGGGGCGCCCCGCCGCCATCGCAGCGAAAAACGATGTCAGGAACTGCGCTTTATCTTCCGCCGCGATCGGCAGCAGCTGCCCATCCGATGGCAATGTGAGAGCCTGCCCGCTCACATTGTCCGCTAGCGCTCTGTAGCTCAACGCGCCGCTTTCCGTCACAAGCGCAACTCTCTCCGGAGTCAGCGCGGCCTGAGCCGTGAACATCGCAAGAATGGTCTGTCCGGACATGCACTCGCCTGTGATCAGCGACTGTCGATGAGGGGATAGCCTCGCTTGACGAACATCGCGGCGGATGCGGCCAGCGCCGCCTTCACCAGATCGCCGGGCACGAACACCAGTGCGCCCAGAGCGGCGGTCTTCAACGCAATGCCGCTGATCAGCGCAATCGCAGGGATGCCGCACGCATACAGGAGAAGTATGCCGCCAATGACATTAATGCCGAATGATTTTCCGAAGGTGAGTTCGCGCCACGCGCGCTGCGTCAGCAATCCTATGAGCGCGGCGGCGAATGGATAGGCCAACAAAAATCCTGCGCTTGGACCGAAGAAAACGCCCAATCCTCCACGACCGCCCGCCAGCAGAGGCAGGCCCGCCGCAACAAGCGCCAGAAACAGGGTGAGCGCGAGAAATCCGCGATATGCGCCAAGAATTGAACCCGCCAGCATCACGCCGAGCGATTGCGCAGTGATGGGCACGCCAATGCCCATGTCGATTTTCGGGATCAGGCCTAGCGCCGCAATGATGGCGGCGAAAAGTGCGATGAACACGATATCGCGAATGCTGGCCTGCATGCTTGCTCCGTTAGCTCCGGTTCTCGAAACCGCGCGCGGCGATGGCGTCGCCCAGCGCGTCGGTCATTCGCAACGTTTTGATGAGCAACGGTCCTGCGGCGCCCAGTCCGGGAAAGCGCGCGCCGCGGGCGGCCCTCGCCGCCTCGATTTCGCGAAAGTCGTTCATCAGCACGGGAATGAAGCGCAATGTCAAGGCAATGACAAGGCCGAGTTTCGCGGGGCTGAGGCCGAAGCGGGCAAGCGGGCGCGCCAGCGCGATGATGGCCTCGATCATCGTGGAAAGCGGGGTGGTCAGCGTCACCAAAGAGGCCAGGAGCACGAGGCAAAGGATTCGCAGCACCGCCAGTATGGCCGGCAGCAATCCGGCAAGCGCCCACTGTAATGCAAAAATAATGGCGGCTACGAAAAGGATGGGCTTAAGAGCCTTAAACACTTCGCTCGTGGGCAATCTTGCGAGCCCGTAAAGCCCCAGAATTCCGACTAGCAGTAGGCCAAGCGACCATGGATCGCCCACAAACGCGATGGCAATGCCGCCGACGAATAACGCGGCGAGCTTGGCCCTCACCGGAGCGCGGTGGATGAATGAGTTGCGGGCAACATAAAGCGCAAGCATCAGGCGATGGCCAGATAGCGGCGAATGGCATCGCCGGGCGGGCCGTCAAACACGACTGCGCCGCGCTCGAATAAGATGGCGCGATCATAGTTTTCGATCAGGCTGAGGTCGTGGGTGATGGTGATGACGGTTTGCGTCAGGCCCTCGATGACACTGGCGATTTTCCGCTGGGAGACCAAATCGAGAGAATTCATCGGTTCATCGAAAACTATGACGTCAGGTTCCATGATGAGGACCGACAGCAGCGTGAGCAGCTTTTTTTCGCCGCCGCTCAACAGATGCGCGGCATGAGCGCGTTTGTCGGCAAGGCTGTATCCAGTCAGCAGCGCCGCCATGCGCTGCTCGATCTCGGCCCCGTCAAGCCCCTGATTTCGCGGACCAAAAGCCAAATCCTCCTCAACCGAAGGCATGACGATCTGATGCTCCGGGTTTTGAAAGACGAGGCCGACTTTTCGGCGGGCGGCGCGTCCGTCCTTGCGCGTCGAGACCCCATCAACCAGCACGTCTCCCTGCGCAGGGATCAGCAACCCATTCAAGAGCCTGGCAAATGTGCTCTTGCCCGAACCATTCGCGCCGATCACGCCGATGCGTCGCTCGGCGAGGCGCAAATTCACATCGCGCAGCACCGGAACGCCGTCGAAAGCATGACTTACGCCGAGGCACTCGATCATCGGTTTCCCGGGATGCAATTCAAGCGTTGATATGATTTGAGTGGCGGACCGAGGAAGATTCGAACTCCCGACCCTCAGATTCGTAGTTTGCAATATCCATCCGTCAAGCTCCGCCAGCATTACGAAGTTACGCGCATTATCAATAGCTTAAAGTGACACCAGCCGCCATGATTTCGCCGCATTTGGGGGCAAACTGTTCGCCAAAGTTAGCCCGGCGTTAGCCGCGAGACCCTCAGAGTCTCGTCCGAGACCCTCAGATTTAGGACATCTTTGTGTCAGCAATCGTGCATGCGCGCATCACCAAAACAACCGTGGAGCGCTTGCTCCCCGACCAGGTCTTGCGAGACACGGACCGTGCCGGGTTCGGCGTCCGCCGGCGCCAGGGTCCAGCGAGCTACTTTCTCCAAAAGCGTGTTCAAGGGCGTGTGCGCTGGATCACCATTGGCCGGCATGGCGCGCCGTGGACCGCCGAGACCGCCCGTCGGCAGGCAACCAAGCTCCTCGGCGATATTGCTGGCGGGGGCGATCCGATCGTAACCCAACGGGCGCAGAAAGCGCTCCGCGTCACTGTCGAGGAAGCGGCCGAGCTTTTCATCGCTCAATACGGGGTTAAATTGAAGCCCCGGACCTTGAAGGAATATAAGCGGCTGCTCCGGCTGTTTGTCGTTCCGGCTTTGGGTAAACGCCCCATCGAGGCCGTATCACAAAGCGATGTGACACGTCTTCACGTTGAAAACGCCCCCTGCCCTGCCCAAGCGAATTTTATCCTTGCCGTCCTCTCTAAGTTGCTGAGCTGGGCGGAGGAATTCGGCTTGCGTCCGCACAACTCCAACTCATGCCGCAGAATCAAGAAATTTAGGGTGGGCCGTCGTGAGCGATACTTAACGGTCGAAGAGTTCGCACGCCTTGGCGCCGTTCTGGATGCCCTGGAGGAAAGCGGCGAGGAGAGTCTTTACGCCCTTGCGGCAGTTCGGTTGTTGGCGCTGACCGGCGCCCGCCTCAACGAGGTTCTGGAACTAAAGTGGCGCTACGTTGATCTCAGCCGGGGGCTAATTTTCCTGCCCGACAGCAAGACCGGGCAGAAACCGATACGGCTCAGCACGCAGGCCTGTTCGATCTTGTCACGCTTGCCGCGGCTCGGCAGCAATGACCATGTGATCGTCGGACGCGGCGATGGCGCCCATCTTGTCAATTTGCAAAAGCCTTGGCGGCGCATTCGCACGCGGGCGGCGCTGCATGACGTCCGGCTGCACGACCTGCGTCACTCATTTGCCAGTATCGCGGCGGCGTCCGGCGCGTCTTTGCCGATGATCGGCAAGCTCCTTGGCCATACGCAGCCCCAGACCACGGCCCGTTATGCGCATCTCGCCGATGATCCGATCACAGCATTGAATCAGGATGTTGGTAACCGCATTGCGGCGGCAATGCACGGCTCGCTACCAAGGGCGGTAACGTGATGTCCTAAAGCTGCCCACGCTTTCAGCAACGCTCTTGTCCCTGGGCTTACCGCCCACATGCGGTTGTGCCAGCATGTGGGCATGAAAACACTTGCGCTTGTTTCGCAGAAAGGCGGCTCCGGTAAAACGACGCTATGCCTCAATCTGGCGATTGCGGCGACCTTGCAGAAGAAAACCGTGGTCGTGATTGACCTTGACCCGCAGCAGAGCGCCGCGCGCTGGTCGCGGCTGCGCGCGAGTGAGACGCCGGTCATCCTGCCCGGTCATGGCCCCAACCTGGCGGAACTGGTCGCCCGGGCGGCAGACAACGGCGCCGACCTCTGCCTCATCGACACCGCCCCCAAATCTGAGAGCGCGGCCCTCATCGCCGCAAAGCTCAGCAATTTGACGCTAATTCCCTGTCAGCCCTCCAATCTCGACCTCGACGCGGTGGCGGACTCGGTAAACATCGTGACGCTAGCCAAGGCTAACGCGGCGTTTGTGCTAAACAACTGCCGGGCCTCCACGGGGCTCGCCGACGATGCCGCCGAGGCGCTGTCGGCTTACGCCTTGCCGCTCGCCCCGGTCCGGATCGGCAGCCGGGTGGCCTTCGTGAAGTCGCTGACCGAAGGCAAAGGCGTGATGGAATATGAGCCGAAAGGCACGGCCTCCGCCGAGATCGCCGCGCTGATGGGCTTTGCCCGCAAACAGGGGGGCATGTAACCATGCGCGCCTGTGCACAGGCCATCATAACAGTCTGCGCACCTGTTGCGATAACGGCGCTACGGCCCGCCACTCGTACCGCAGTCCTGCATGTCGCCATGCTCACGCATGCGTCTGCCCGCATGCGCACTATCCCACAACTCGACAAGAAAGCATGCCATCATGTCCACGCCTGACCGTGTCAACAAGCTGAAAGCCGCCATGCAAGGCATGGCCGGCGCAACCCTTTCCGGAGTGGTCACGGAGATGTCGGTAAGCCCCGTGGCGCCGCAGCGGGCGACGCCGCTCCCGCCCAGCCGGCAGGGCAAGAAGGTGGTCTCGGCCTATATCAATGCAAGCGCCGCCAAGCAGCTCAAACTGCTGGCCGCCGAGCAGGACAGCCATACCCAGACCCTGCTGGAGGAGGCGCTCAATGACCTTTTCCGGAAATATAACAAAAGCGCGGTGGCGTAAGCATGGGCGCATGCGTGCACGCCCGCATGACGACTAAAGGACCGGCTCGATGACCGGCCGCAGCGACGAGACCCTGGTGAAAGACGACGATCTGCGCGAGCAGCTCGAGGCGCAGCGCGGCAAACTCGCTTTCGAGGTTACACTGCGACATCTGGTTGGGGTGCAGGAGAAACGCGATGTCGAGCGCCAGCTGCCGCGCGAGACCCGCCGCCGCCTTAAAACCCGCCAAGCGATCGCCGCCAAGGCGCCGGAACTCCCGGATTTGCGCCACATCCACAGCGTGCTCGCCATCTGCGGGCTGCCATACCGGCGGACACCCTTGGCCACCCGTGAGTTCGAGCGTCGGCAGGGGCAGATGAAGCTCATCGTGGAAGCCGGTAATCTGACCTCGCCCGAAAACGGCGACAAGGTCATGCAGCCGATCCCGTTCGGGCCGAAGGCGCGGCTGCTGATGATGCATCTATGCTCCGAGGCGGTGCGCCAGAAATCCGCGACCATCGAGATCGCCGACAACCTGACCGCGTTCATGCGCGACATGGGCTTCCCGGCGACCGGCGGTCAGAAGGGGACACTGCACGCCTTCAAGGAGCAGCTAAACGCGTTGGCGGCCGCGCGCATGACCATTGCGGTGTGGAACGGCGAACGCGCCAAGCAGCGGTATATCCAGCCGTTCAGCGAGGTCGACATCTGGATGCCGCTCAATCCCCACGAGCGGATGCTATGGCCGACAACATTGACTTTCAGCCTCGATTTCTATGAAAGCCTGAAAAGGCATGCCTTGCCGCTCAATGCGGCGGCGGTGCGAGCTTTTGCGGGCTCAGCGCGGCGATTGGATTTGTACTTCTGGTTGGGCTGGCGGCTTAACAATATCGAGACCACCAAAAGCATCTCCTGGACGGCGCTGACCGAGCAGTTCGGCTCAGACTATGACCGGGCGACCAACTTCCGGCGCGATTTCGCCGCCGACCTGAAAGCCATTCAGGAGGTGTTCCAAAAGCTTCCCGTTAAGCTCACGGAGGACGGGCTGGTGATCTCCAATGCCGGGCCGGAGGTGCTGGCGCTGCCGACGCCGCGGCTGGTCAAAAAAGCGGGCTAGGATGCGAGCGGAGACGTCATCCCCATTACTGCATGACCGCATGTGGGCATGTCGGCATGCAGTCGCGTTTATCGCTGTCACATTGTTGCGCATAGCCACTTGCTATAACGTATCTATTGCGATACATTTAGGCATTAAAACGCGTCAAAGTGTCTTAGGAGATACATTACTTGGGCCTTGATGACATCGCTGTTGCGGTACGGGACGCACGCCGGCAACTTGGCCTGACCCAGGAGCAATTGGCGGCGCTGGCGCAGGTGAGCCGTCCTACCTTAGCACGCCTCGAGACCGGTCGTACGGCCGAAATCGGTTATAAAGTGCTACTCCGCATCCTGAATGCCGCCGGCCTTGACCTGCGCTTGACCAGCCTTAATCAAGGCCGGCCGACCCTGGATGATCTGAGGGAGGACCTGGAACCGTGATCCAAGTATGGAACGATCACCGGCCCGCGGGTGTCCTCGACCGGCTCGAGCGCGGGGGGTCGACATTTGCTTACACGCCGGGCCTATCGCCCGAGCACGCGGTGTCGCTCACCATGCCGCTGCGCGTGCAATCCTGGGACTGGCGGCGAGGGCTGCTGCCGATCTTTGACATGAACCTGCCAGAAGGCGCACTAAGAGAACGGTTACTGCGCCGGTTCGCCAAGGCGACCGGGCACTTTGACGATTTCGATCTCCTCACCGTTGTGGGTCGGACCCAATTGGGCCGTCTGCGCTATTCGGGCCTGGGGGAAGACCTCGACGAGACCGTGCCCTTCCAGTCCGTCGATGATATTCTCCGCGCCCGCCGGGACGGTGGGCTTTACGATTACCTGATTGAAGAGTTTGCCCGCTATTCCGGGGTGAGCGGGGTGCAGCCCAAGGTGCTCATCCGGGATGAGACGAAGCTGTCGGCCGCCAACGGCCGCCAGCCCTCCATCCGCGGCGCCACGCACATCGTCAAATTATGGGATCCGCGGGACTATCCGGAACTAGCCGCCAATGAATACTTCTGCCTGATGGCGGCGCGCAAGGCGGGGCTTGCCGTGCCCGAGACCTGGCTGGGTGAGACCGGCGAGGCGCTGGTGGTCGAACGGTTCGACTTGACCGCCACGGGCGGTTACCTGGGCCTTGAAGATTTCTGCGTCCTCAACGGCGTCAATACCGCCGCCAAATACAACGGCGGTTATGAAACCAAGGTGTTCAAGCGGCTCCGGGACTTTATGGCGCCCGCCGACGCAGCCCCTGCGTCACAGCAGCTCTTCCGGCTGTTTGTGCTGAACTGCGCCCTGCGCAACGGCGATGCGCATCTCAAGAACTTCGCGCTGCTCACGCCGGTGAGCGGCGGCGCAACCTTGGCCCCGGTCTACGACGTGGTGACCACCACGGCGTATCTCCCCCACGACACCATGGCGTTGTTATTGGACGGATCTTCCTCTTGGCCTGACGCCAAACGCCTGATGGGTCTTGGACAAACGCGAGCGGACCTGTCGCGTGCGCAGGTAACCGCCATTCTGGAACAAACCGCAGACGCCCTCAGCGAGTGCTGGCCGCTGGCGCAAAGCTACTTCAAGGGCTCTTCCGCCCCGGACGTCGGCGAGCGGATGGGCGCGGCATGGCGCGAGGGCGTTCGTGACTCCCTGGGACTGACAGCCCGGAGAGCGAAGGCGGCCCCGCTGCGGGCGTCCTCCGGTAAACCCACCGCCGCTTCGCAAATCGCGGTGCTGGACTATCTCGATAGGCTTGGAGGGACTTTTGACGGCTCCGTGCGAAGCCTTGCGCGGGCCCTTCACATGCCCGAAAGCACGGCAGGTCAAGCAATAAAGGTGCTCACGACACGAGGGCTGGTCCTCCGCAGCGCCAAGAGACTAAGTCGCACAGCGCCTCGAAAATAGGGTGCTTTCGGCGGCGCAGACTTGCTAGCAGCACTGGTTTTTCTCGCTGCAATAAATTCAACGAGATAGCAGGGGGCTCACGCAGACTTCCTAGCGCGCCAACGCAGACTTGCTAGCAGGAACCCCGTTTTCAGCGCAGACTTCCTAGCACGGAAACGCAGACTTGCTAGCAGGCGACCGCAGAGTTGCTAGCACGCCTACGCAGACTTGCTAGCACCCTATATAGAACAGAACATTCCAGAACGCTTTTGCCGAAAATGACCAGAACATCTCTTTCCAGAACATGATCAGAAAGATCAGAAAAGGGATCCAATTCATTCTGGATTTGAAATGAAGCCCTGGCAGCGTAGGAGGCGATTATGAGCGGTTTTGACGCCGGGATACAATAGGAACTGTAAGCGGCGCAAAAGCGAACTAAAACGCCGTACAGGCGGCCTCAAAGCCCATCACCGTCTTCAAATATCCCGGGGGTGTGGGGGCAGCGCCCCCACGACGGCCTCGACCGGCTGTA
>JBGSLP010000210.1:0-5400 GCA_041740655.1 Alphaproteobacteria bacterium | reverse complement strand
TCGTGCCCGACGAGACCGGGGACGCCGCATCCGGTCAGCCCCAGAGCGCCCGTGGCGGCGGCGCGATCATGCCGGCGGAATAGCTAAGCCCATCCGGGCGATCGCGCGCCAGAAGCAACGGCCCATCGAGATCGACCCATGTCGCCCGCTGCGCCAGAAGCATAGCTGGCGCCATGGCGAGCGAGGTGGCGACCATGCATCCGGCCATGACTTTGAGGCCAAGCGCCTCGGCTTCGGTCACGAGCGCCAGCGCTTCGGTCAGCCCGCCCGCCTTATCGAGCTTTATGTTAACTGCATCATAGCGAGCCGCGATGCGCGCAAGATCGCGACGGTCGTGCAGAGATTCGTCGGCGCACAATGGGACCGCCCGCGGCATGCCTTCGAGGATTGCGTCAGCGTCGGCGGCAAGCGGCTGCTCCACCACCTCCACCCCAGCGCGCTCACAAGCAGCAAGCAAAGGCTGGATTGACGCTGGCGTCCATGCCTCGTTGGCGTCCACAATCAGCCGCGCCTGTGGAGCGGCGGCGCGAACGGCGGCGAGCCGGTCCTCATCGCCCTCGCCGCCAAGCTTCAACTTGAGAAGAGGCATTTGCGCGGCCTCTTTCGCCTGCGCGGCCATCTCGTCGGGAGCGCCAAGGCTGATGGTGAAGGCTGTAACGACGGAACGCATGTCAGATATACCCGCCGCATCCGACGCCGCCAGACCGCTCGCCTTGGCCTCGTAATCCCACAAGGCGCAGTCGATGGCGTTGCGGGCGGCCCCGGGCGGCATCGCGGTCTGCAACTCTTTGCGGGTGAGGCCGGCCGCCAATGGATCGCGCATCGCCTCAATAGCCGCCACGACGCCCGCGACCGTTTCCCCATATCGCGCATAGGGCACACATTCGCCCCAGCCGAAATGCTCGCCGTCGTTCACCAGCGCAATCACGACCTGTGCTTCGGTCTTCGCGCCGCGAGAGATGACAAAAGCACGCGCCAGCGGCCAGTTTTCCACCTGCGCAACAAGGTTTAAGCCTCGCATGCCCCATACTCTCCCTATTTGACGTGCTACGGTGCGTCTGAACGAGGCGAATTTTTCAGCTTATGCAATCTTTGATTTGCGCGCTCTCGCCTTGAATATCATTTTACGGGACTGCGCGCTTTGGACATAACGGCCTGATGCTTAACCCAACGGTCAATACGCCCGCAAATCACTCGGCGCGCCGCTATATCCGGGCGGAGCAGTCCAGCGCAGGCTTGCGGCTGTTTGCCGAAGGCGCGTGGATCGTGCGCGAGCTTGAGGGTATCGAGGAGCAACTCGCCCGCGCCATGCCGAAAGGCGGCAAGATTGGCCAGAGCGTCGAAGTCGACCTGTCGGGGCTGACGGATTTCGACACGGCAGGCGCATGGCGCATCCAGAAACTGCTCATCGACATCAAGACGCGGGGCGCGCAGCCGTTCGTTCGCGGCGCCTCCGAAGAGCTCCGCATTTTGCTTGAAGAGGTCAATCGCAACAGTGTCGCCAAGCGGCCGCCGGCGCGGCGCCAGAGCGAGGTTGGACGACTGTCGTCGGACGCCATAGCCGGCATGTTCACCGTCGCCACCGAAACGGTGCGCCTGACAAGCTTTCTCGGACTGGTGACGGCCAGCGCCGCCCGCGTCGCCGTCCGGCCGTGGCGCTTTCGCGGAACGTCGTTCGTCCATCACCTGGAGCAAAGCGGCCTGCGCGCCGCGCCGATCATCGTACTGATATGCGTGCTGATCGGCACGGTCATCATGCAGCAGGGCATCGTGCAATTACGCGCCTTCGGGGCGGAAACGCTTGCGGTTGATCTGCTTGGCGTGCTGGCGCTGCGTGAGGTGGCGGTGCTGCTGACAGCCGTCATCGTGGCGGGCCGATCCGCATCGTCCTTCACCGCCGAAATCGGCACGATGAAAATGCGCGAGGAAATCGACGCGCTGCGCACGCTTGGCATCGACCCTATCGAAACGCTCGTGCTGCCGCGCATCCTAGCGCTGGTCGTGGCGCTCCCGTTGCTGGTTTTCATCGCTGACATGGCCTGTCTTGCGGGCGGCGCGATCATGGCGAAAATTTATCTGGACCTGGACTTCTCGGTCTACGCGCAACGCCTCAACGCATCGCTTGAACTCCGGCATTTCTTCGTCGGCCTCGTGAAGGCGCCCTTCGCCGCGCTCATCATCGGACTGGTCGGCTGCCTTGAGGGGCTGAGCGTCGAGGGAAGCGCCGAATCCGTCGGGCGGCGGGTGACCAGCGCGGTGGTGAAGGCGATTTTCCTCGTGATGGTGCTCGACGGCGCATTCGCAATCTTCCTTTCAGCGGCAGGGTACTAGCCATGAGACGTGCGGGTCAGACCGTCGACAACATCATTCGCGTGCGCGGACTGACGAAGCGCTTTGCTGGGCGCGCGGTGTTTCAGGACCTCGATCTGGATGTGCGGCGCGGGGAAATTCTTGGCGTGGTCGGCGCGTCGGGCACTGGCAAATCCGTGCTTTTGCGAACCCTGCTAGGCATCGTTCAGCCGGATAGCGGGAATGTCGAGGTCTTCGGGCAGCAGACCTTGGGGCTATCGAACCGCGAGCGCATCGAGATGGAGCGGCGCTGGGGCGTGCTGTTTCAGGACGGCGCGCTGTTTTCCTCGCTCACCGTCTTGCAGAACATCCAGACTCCCATGCGGGAACAGATCAAGCTGCCCAAAAGCTCGATGGATGAACTGGCGTTTCTCAAACTCGGCATGGTCGGCCTGCCGGACGACGCCGCGCACAAATATCCATCTGAACTCTCCGGCGGCATGCGCAAGCGCGCCGGCCTCGCGCGGGCGCTGGCGCTCGATCCGGAAATCGTGTTTCTCGACGAACCGACATCGGGCCTCGATCCGATTGGCGCCGCGGCGTTCGACCGGCTCATCCAGCGGCTGCAGCAGACGCTCGGGCTGACCGTCTACATGGTCACGCACGATCTCGACAGCATCTTCGCGGTTTGCGACCGCGTGGCGGTGCTCGCCGATCAAAAGGTCGTGCGAACCGGGCATCCAACGGAATTGGCGAGCAATCCATGCCATCCATGGATTAAAGAATATTTCTGCGGTGAACGCGCACGCGCGGTCGGCGCGGTAGCCGTTTGAGGGACGAGACATGGAAACCAAAGCGAACCACCTTCTCATTGGCGCATTCGTCATTGCGATCATCGGCGCCGGAATGACATTCATCTACTGGATGAAAAACTATGCCGATGGCGGCGACGGCCAGAGATACCATGTCATCTTTGAAGGCTCGGTGCAGGGACTGGGCGAGGCGTCGACCGTGCTGTTCAACGGCTTGCGCGTCGGCACAGTCGAGACGCTCGCGCTTGACCCGACCGATAGCCGCAAGGTTCGCGCGCGCATCTCGGTCAAAGGCGGCACCCCGGTGCGCGAAACCTCACGGGCGCGCATCTCGCAGCAGGGACTGGCGGGGCTGGTCGCGCTGGAGATAACGCCGGGCGCGCCGGACGCGCCATTTCTGACGGCCCGGGAGGGCGAGCAATTTCCTGTCATACTGGCGGACAAGGCCTCATCCGGGTCTCTGTTGAGCGGCGTGCCGGACGCGGTAGGCAGCGCACAGGCGCTTCTGGCGAGGCTAAACGATGTCGTCGCCGACAATCAGAATTCGATCCGCCAGACCGTGAAGCACGTGGAATCGATTACCGCGATGCTCGATGAAAACAAGGATAACGTCTCGGAGATCATCAAGAACGCCCGCGACGTGTCTGAGAGATTCGGCAATCTCTCCACGAAGCTGGAGAGCGCGATCGACAAGTTCACGCTGGCGCTGGTGGATGACCCGAAATCTTTCGTGACCCAGGCGCAACAGGCGGCGCAATCTTTCCGCCAGCTCGCCGAGAAACTCGACAAGTCTCTTGGAGATCAGGCGGAAGGCCTGACCCGTTCAACGCAGCGTTCCTTGCGCGAATTCGAGCTTTTTATGAAGGAAGCCAGACGCTTGGCGGAAGATCTTGATCGCGTTGTGCAAAGAGTAGAGAAAAATCCATCAGGTTTCCTGTTCGGCGGATCGCAAACTCCGCAATACTCGCCGAACCAATAAGGCTTCCACAGATTTTGTATGCATGCTACCTCTAGAGCCATGATGCAACTCAAGAATCAGCGTCGAAGAGCCGTGCGTGCAGCGATGGCGAGCGCGCTTGTCGCGACCGTGGCGCTGGGCGGCTGCGCGCTTGGCGGGCTGGGCGGCGCATCAGCGCCGGAGACGTATGATCTTGCCGCTGCACCGCCGAAACGCGGGGGATCGAAAGCTCCGGTCCATATTTCCGTCGCATCGCCGAACACGATCAGGCCGCTCGACAGCGACCAAATTCTGGTCCGCGATTCAGGTGGAACGCTGTCCTATTTTCCCGGCGCGGCATGGGGCGACAGGCTGCCTAAACTCGTGCAGACCCGTCTCATTCAGGCGCTGACAGACTCTGGCCGCTTCCGCGCCGTCGGCAGCTCGCAGGATCGCACGCCAAGCGACGTGACTCTGAATGTGGAGCTACGCAGCTTCAACGTTCAGGTGAGTGGCGGACAGACCGAGGCGGTTATCGACATTGTTGTGAAGCTGGTGGATGAACGCCGCGACCGCGTTGTGGCGACCAAACAGTTCACCTCAAGCGCTCCTGCGGCAAAGGATGACGCGGCGTCCGGCGTTGCGGCGCTGACAACGGCGTTCGGCAAGATTTCGGACGATATCGTGGCATGGAGCGCCAACCCGCGCACCGCCTGAAGTTTCTAGCGTATGTCCGCATTGAGTAGGCAGACCCAGCGCAGGCTAAACACCCCCATTCATATAGACCACCACAGAGCGTGACTACGATCGCCTGAGAGCATCGCCTGTCTGGCCTGCGCAGAACCGATACTGATATAAGGGAAGTTTAGCCGCCGCGTCGCACGATTAGAGCATCAGGCGAGGATTGGCGCCGGGCTCATAAGTTCAGGGCGCCGCCAGCACAACAAAGCTGAAATCTTAGCCGAGACGGCCGCTTGCGTGCGCCAGGAGCAAGTAAATGCGCCCGGTGTCGGAGATGAGGTTGTCCTGAATCATCCTGCCCTTCGGATCGGTGCGGGCAGCATCCTTGAGAAGGTTCTCGAAGTCGTCCACATAGCGGTCGGCGATCTGGCGGAAGTCGACATCGGTTTCGTACCGGCGGCGCACCTTGTCGAAAGTCTGCTGACCTTTAGCATTGTAAATGCCGCTATGGATGGCGCCGCGCTCACCGCGATTATAACGCTGCCATACATCGAGCACCTTACCCGGGTCCATAGCGCTCGCCATTTCCTCCATGCCGAGGTCGACAGGGGCGCGCGGACGGGCCGGCTCAGGCGCTTGCGGGGAATACCGCGGAGGCTGCTGCGGCTGAGGCTGACGCGC
>JBGSLP010000209.1:0-2544 GCA_041740655.1 Alphaproteobacteria bacterium | reverse complement strand
GCCGAGAGGAAGTTGGCGGCCAGTTTGTCGTAGCGCGTCGCGACGCGGCGGAAGTCTTTCAGGCGGCAGAACGCGGCCTCGACCCTCCAGCGCTCCTTGTAGCGTTTTTCATCGTGGCGGATGGGCCGTTTGCGGTTGCGCCTGCCGGGAATGACCGGCGTCACGCCGCGCTCTTTCAAGTGTTTGCGCAGATGGTTTGCGTCATACCCCTTATCGCCGATGAGCCGCTTCATGCGTCCGGCAGCGGCCAGCGTCTCATCGGCGGCGCGGATGTCGCTCACATTGCCCGGCGTGATCCTGATGACGGCCGGGCGGCCTAAAAGGTCTGTAATGACATCATGCTGGAAGCATGTCTTCGACATGACGATTTTAGTCGTCTGACCGCCTCGTGATGGACCGATAGCTTGGGCCTTCGCCCCCCTTTTCCGCCGTGCGCCGAGCGGTGCGCTTTAACATAGGTGGAGTCGATCGCCATGCTTTCGCTTAACACGCCTCGGGCGACCAAGGCTTCGAGGATGCCGACCCAAATCTCCCGCCGCGACCAGCGATGATAGCGATTGTAGATGGTAGTGCGCGGGCCGTAATCTTTTGGACAATCGCGCCACCGGCCGCCGCTTTTGAGCACGTGCACGATGCCGCTGATGACGCGCCGGTCATCGACGCGGCGGGCGCCGGGCTGATTATGCGGCAAATGCGGCTCAATCGCCGCCCAGGCCTCGTCCGATAACCAGAAAAGATGACCCATCTCTGCCTCCAAATCGTTGATTTGAAGGCAGAGAATCTGATTTGCTGATTGTGATCAATAGGCTGATTGGGTTCTAAACCTAGTGTTCACAAAGTTAAGACTTTCGGCGAAGGAGCTTTGAAAGCCCTGAGAGAACCTCGCCTGCCTCGTAATGAATGACCCGATGCAGATGATTTCTTCCTCTCAGAGCGGTCTTATTGCGGTGCGGGAACGCACGAAATAATGGCGTTCTGCGTCCAAGAAAGTTGCAAATCGGACTCCAGTCTATTTCCTCAAGCTGAAGGACGAGGAGCTTCTCAGGTTTATCTCTAAAGTAATTTATTATAGATTCATTGTGTGTAGTATAAGCCACCATAGAATCTATTTCGTCTGGGGAGGCATTTCCATTTCTGGTTTGATGCTTTAGGTAACTTTTAAGCCAAGCCTGTGGTTCGCGCACTGTCAGTATAAATTTAGAATTTGGGTATAACTGCTCGCATTCTCGATAGATTCTAGTCCATGGATTGTTGCGAAATGAGTTAAAACGTTCGATTAGCGGCTCAACCCTTGTAAATATATCCTGTGGGTTTGCGTTCTCATAGATTCGCGGTTCCCTTTTCATAACTGCTCGCACGGCCGACATGGGACAACCTTTGTAGCCGATTTTGATTAGCGCCCGACCGATCGACATAGTGCCCGTTTTAGGAAATCCTATGCAAAACACCTTTTGTCTGCGGCTATTCACGCTATGATTCAAAAGGCTCATCAAATTACCCTGGATGTGGTTATTGTTGGTGGATGGTTGTGAAACCCAATCTCTAGTCATTGGCTCGTCGCTTCAAGCTGTTTTTACTAATCGCTCAGCACAAATATGGTAGGATCGCATGACGCGGAAACGACAGAGCGGAATACTCTTTCTTGTGGTGGCGGGCCTTGTGCTGCTGATCGGCGCAGCGCTGGCGGCCAAGCTCTCGGGCATCCCCGTGCTGCAAAATGTCTACGACCTTATCCGCGATACGTCTCTACTGATTGCGACCGTGGTCGCCGCGTATCTCGCGGTGATTTACCAGCAGCGCGCGCAGTTTATTCAGTCGCTTCGGGAGCAGTGGCGCGAGATCGTGCAGGCGAAATCCGTCATGATTTATTACGCGCATCTCGAAAGCCCCAAACTGGAGGATTATCTGCGCACGGCGCAGCAGCTCTCGGAGACCATCGACAACATGCGCATCGTTTACGCCAACGTCGGCGAGACGGAGGACAGCATCGGCTTTTACCCCTACGCCCCGCTCCATCATATGCGCATTATTCTGGAAACGCTCGATCCGCGCAAAGGAACGCCGACGCCCGATCAACGCTTCAAGGCGCGCGGCGAAATCTGGGACGCGTTCAACGCGGTTCGCGAGCATTTCCTCGACGAGTTCGACATCAACGAGCCGTCGCGTCCGATTCTGGCGTTCAAAATGAAGCGCAAAAAGAAGAACGGCGCCGCCGAATACGCCATGGACATGCATAAAACGCAGATGGCGCAGATCGAGACCATGCAGGCCGCCGCCAAGGACATTGAATACACGAGCGAATTTACCGGCCGCCAGTCATAAGCATTTCTCCCCTTGTTGCAGTGCAGCAAGGGTCTTCCCATTTATGGTTTGTTCGGTTATGTACATGTCATAAACGTGCGATCTGTTATCGCGCTGTTAAACAATCATGCCAATGTCTGAGATTAACGCCGGGCCGCCCGCGCGATAACACAACATTTGCGCTTAAGGTGAGCCTTTATGAATATCCGCAATATCGCCATCATCGCCCACGTCGACCACGGC
>JBGSLP010000208.1:0-3833 GCA_041740655.1 Alphaproteobacteria bacterium | reverse complement strand
GCGGGGTCCTTGATGCGCGCTTCCCGCCACAGCGCCGCCGCCTCGTGCGGACTGAGTGAGCCGAGCGTGCGACGCGCAAAACGTCCAGCGACAACGCGGCCCACAATCGCTCCAGTCGCGATGTCAATCTGGACGTCGAGCAGGGTGGTGCGAAAACGTTTGGCGCCCGTCACAGCGGTTTGCGGCGCGTTCCACAGCCCTGCCAGCGGATTTCGCCCCAGCAACGTCAGCCCGATAAGCGCCAGGGGCACAGCGACAAGAAATCTGCCCGTCGCGAGGAAAAGCACCGCGAACGCCAGAGCGAGAATTCCGCCGATTTTCCGCATTCTCCAACGATCCAATGCGCGTTCATTTGCAACGGGGAAACAGGATTTACAGACCATCGTATTTATCAGCGATTTCGATTTCGCGGCGCATAAAAAATCAATCCACACACTCCCTTTGCCTCACTTCCGTTTTCTGAAACCTTTGATAAAGTCCGGACCGGTTCAGGGAGAATTCGAGTTATGGCTGCGAAATTGCCGGTTGTGCGTTCGGTTGCAGGTCTGCGAAGCACGGTGCAGGGATGGCGGCTGCGCGGACAAAGCATCGCGCTCGTGCCGACCATGGGCTCGCTGCATGAGGGCCACCTGGCGCTGGTGCAGCTTGCGCGAAAAATCGCGTCACGGGTCGTGGTTTCCATTTTTGTCAATCCGACGCAATTCGGCCCGAACGAGGACTTCGGCGCCTATCCGCGCGACGAGGCTGGCGATTGGGAGAAGCTGGCGGGAGCGCGTGCGGACCTGCTTTATGCGCCGCCCTTGAGTGAAATCTATCCGGATGATTTCGCCACCCGCGTCGAGGTGGCCGAGGTCAGTCAAGGGCTGTGCGGCGCTTCCCGTCCGCATCATTTCGCAGGCGTGACGACGGTCGTGACCAAGCTGTTTCTACAATGCCTGCCAGACTTCGCGGTGTTCGGCGAGAAAGACTACCAGCAGCTTCTCGTCATCCGGCAGCTCGTGAAAGACCTCAATTTTCCGATTTCCATCATCGGGGCCCCCATCTCGCGCGACAAGGACGGCCTCGCGCTGTCCTCGCGCAATGCCTATCTCTCCGAACAGCATCGTCTGATGGTCGCCCCTCAGCTTAACCTCACCCTGAAGGACATGGCGGCGGAGCTTGCAAACGGTCGCGATCTGGCCTCGACGATCGCCAGCGGGCGGGAACGGCTTGAGCAGGCGGGTTTCAAGCTCGATTACCTCGAAGTGCGCCGCGCGGATAATCTCGTTCCGTTTGACGACGAGATCAACGCGCC
Source organism: Alphaproteobacteria bacterium (assembly GCA_041740655.1). Classification (GTDB taxonomy): domain Bacteria; phylum Pseudomonadota; class Alphaproteobacteria; order Rhizobiales; family Rhodomicrobiaceae; genus JAWXCE01. The sequence goes on along the minus strand of JBGSLP010000208.1, from coordinate 2,539 downwards.
CGCGCGTATTCTGGCGGCGGTCTATCTCGGCAAGACCCGGCTGATCGACAACATGCCGGTCGGCTGACATTATGCGTCAGAGCAGGCCAAGCATGGCGAGTTCGTTGCGCATCGCGCCGGGCATGGCGCTCGACTTTGAGCCGTCAGCCAGATCGGGCGGGGCATCCTCCGGCTTGAGGTATCGCCAGCCCTGAAACGGGCGGCGCGGGCGCGGCTCGGTCGCAATGATTTCCGGCGCAAGAACGAGTCCGCATTTGACTACCCCGTTCTCATCCCTTTCCGGTCGTATAGCGACGAGGCGTTGGCGGGCGAGGATAAAGCCGCTTATGACCCAGTACAGCGATCCACCATCCAGAACGTCAGCGCTGTTCCTGGGCGTCTGCTTTGTGTGATGGACGAATTCCCACGCAATGCCGAGCCTCGCCGCCAAGGCGAGCCGCGCGCTCTGCCATTCCCGCAGGTCTTCCAGATCGCGCGCGCCGACGCAAAGCTTGATGATATGCAACATGAGAACCTTCCCCTCGGACTCTATCGCTAAACGAGGCGGGGCTGGGTGAAAACAAGGCGGTTCGTTTTGCGCACAAAAAAGCCGGCCCGAGGGCCGGCAGTTTGGCGAATGGCTCGCGTTTGGACTCTAATTCCTGGCCAGCATGAGGCTGCGCGGCGTTCTCAGATTGTCCGACGAGAGCATTGGCCGGGACGCCGTTTCCTCCTCATCGCCGAACAGCATCCGGATGCCAAGCCAACGGATGCGGCCCGCGATCTTGGCCTTCTGCACCCCGAGGTCGCCGAACTGGCGATTGAAGATCGGCAGGCCGAGAGGCTGCTTGGTCCGCGCCTCGCACCACGCGCAATAATCGTCGTAGAGCGTGAGCGCCATGACGCTCGACCCGTCTTCCTTGCCGACGCGCTCGCCAAAGAACAGCTCGACATCCGATTTCGGAGACTCGGGGATGTCTTCGAGTTGAACAGCATCCGCCTCAAGCACGACGGGGGGAGCCGCCGCCGCAACGGTGTTGACGGCGCGCGGGGCGACATGGTGGATGCGATCCTGAATGCCCCAGAAGCTGAAAGCGACGTAGAAGCCCGTGCTGGCCCCCAACTCGACAAGGAAAGCGATCAGCACGGTCAGCGCCGTCTGCACCTCCTCGGTGCTCAACCCGGAGAGTTGCGCCAGCAACTGCGACTGCGGATCGGCCTCTTTCACGGCAGCCTCCGCTGGAACCTGGCTCAGCTTGAGATTGATCTCGCCGATGCGAGCCTCAAGCTTGACGACCTCATACGACACGGCGAGTTCGGAGCGCAGTTTGTGATAGTTCTCGCAGTAGGCCATACTCTGCTGCACGGTCGCATTGGTGCATTCGTTCGACGAAATCCAGCGGCTGTTCTGCTTGAGAGCGTCGATTTCGCCCTGCACGGTGCCAACCGGTCGCGGATCGCTGATCTTGGCGAGGCGATCGCGAGAGCGGGCAAGATCGGTCCGAAGCTCCTGATAACTTTCCGCGTGGATGGCGCGCGCGCCAGTCGTATCGGCGCGGTTCAACGCTGCGAAACCGAGCGATGACGAGAAGGAGTAAGCAAAGCAGACGACGAAAAGCAGAATGCCGCCAAATGCCTGTGACCAGCTTTTATTCCGCAAGGCCGCAAAGATGAAGAAAGGCAGCAGGGCCTTGAAGCAGTCAGCGGCCGCGCTCGCCGCGCCGTAAAGCTGCGATTCAAACTCTGATTTGCCAAGGCTGTAGCCGAATTTCCAGTTCATCGCCGCCGAGACAAGCAACAATATGCTTGCGGCGATAACGCCTGTTAGCCCTAAGAAATGCCTCATAACTGCCCCCTCGCATTGCCCGGCCAAGACCGGTCAAGTTGTTGCTGGGGGCGGTCAGACCAAGACGGCGGACAATATCCCGCCATGCCTAAACCGGAATCGTGCCTGTGACGCCAAGTCCTGCGACTTGGCCCCGTGGGACACAACATAATGAAACGCAAAACGATTTGGCCGGAATCGCCCTAGGACAGTTGTTGCCGCATCTATCCTTGGCCAGATCAGTCGTCGCGAACGAATGTTGCCGCATCTCGTTCAGCGTCGTCGAACCGGCCGGGCAAATCTTTAAGCCCCCTCACCGGCAGTCTAACTGATTCGCTGGAAAAAGATTAGGGCAGGCATAGACTTAGCTCGCAGCGAGGCTATTCAGGCACCATAATCGCTATATCTTGTGCCTAAGCTGGTTGGATACGGCTTATTTTGGGGCGGAGCTTACCCGGCGGTGGGGTTATCCACAGCGAAATCATATCGTCAACATCTATGATTGTGCGCCGCTGTGACACGGATATTGCCTGTCCGTTAATTACTTTTAACAAACCGCCAGTGTCGGAGCCGAAAGTGCTTGCGATCCTGGCAGGCTTTTATATCTTCTACTTATCCGATTTTTTTAATCCTTTGGCGTCGCTCGACGACGGCTAGGAGTATATTTTGTACCGTATATTTGGTTGTCTTGGTCTTGCGGTTATCGCCGCCGTCTGGAGTTGGGAAAAGCTGGAG
>JBGSLP010000207.1:0-14095 GCA_041740655.1 Alphaproteobacteria bacterium | reverse complement strand
CCTCGCGAACCCGTTCTGCAGGCGCGCGATTTTCACCGCTGAAGCCGCCCGGGCGAGCGTCGCGTGGACTATCGCTGCGGGGGGCGTCGCTGCGTGGGCGATCACGGTTGAAGCCGCCTTCACCGCGCGGGCCACGACCCTCTGCTGTGCGGCGCTCGTTGAAGCGCTGCTGCTGGGGACGCGGGTTTTTGTAGGATGACGCAGGCCGCGCATTGCTGGATGACGGGCGATCCTCGTCCTTCGAATTGCGACGGTCTTCGGACGGAATCGTCTGGCGCGTCAGTCTTTCGATGTCGCGAAGATAAGCCCGCTCCTCGCCGTCGCAGAACGAGATCGCAATGCCTTCCGCGCCAGCGCGCGCCGTGCGGCCGATGCGGTGGACGTAGGATTCGGGCACGTTCGGCAGGTCGAAATTGATGACGTGAGTCACGTCGCTCACGTCGATGCCGCGAGCCGCAATGTCGGTCGCAATCAGGATCGGCGTGAAGCCTGACTTGAAGCCCGCGAGCGCCTTTTCGCGCTGCCCCTGGCTTTTGTTGCCATGGATCGCGACAGCGGCGATGCCGTCCTGCTCAAGCTGGCGGATGATGCGATCCGCGCCGTGCTTTGTGCGCGTGAACACGAGCGTGCGGCCCATGCCTTCGCCTTTCAGAATCTCCGTCAGCAGCGTGCGCTTGCGAGCGGTTTCGATGAAGATAACGCGCTGATCGACACGATCTGCGGTTTTTGCGACGGCCGCGACGGCGACGCGAACCGGATCGCGCAGGAAGTCGGCGACGATCTCGCCCATGGCTTTCGGCATGGTTGCCGAGAAGAACAGGCTCTGGCGTTCTTTCGGCAGCGACTTCACGATCTTGCGGATGGCGTGAATGAAGCCGAGGTCGAGCATCTGGTCAGCCTCGTCGAGCACGATGATCTCGGTTTTGGCAAGGCTGAGGTTGCCGCTTTCCATGTGGTCCATGAGGCGACCGGGCGTCGCCACGAGAATGTCGATGCCGCGATGCATGGCGTCCGACTGCGGGCGATGGCCAACGCCGCCGAATGCAACGGCGATCTTCAGGCCCATGCCTTTGCCATACGTGCGGAAGCTCTCCGCGATCTGGCTGGTGAGTTCGCGGGTGGGGCTGAGCACGAGGCAGCGCGCGACGCCGCGTTGCGGTGGCTTACGGTCAGCCGAAAGCCTTTGCAGGATCGGCAGCGCAAATGCGGCGGTTTTGCCGGTGCCGGTCTGGGCGATGCCAAGGAGATCGCGGCCGTTCAGCAGATGCGGAATCGATTGCGCCTGAATTGGCGTGGGGGTGGTGTATCCTTCGGCGGCGAGCGTCTTCAAAAGCGGCGCTGCGAGGCCGAGGCTGTCAAAATCAGTCAAAGTGATATCTCCTGCTCGCGCGCAATGTAGCGCCGAGCGAATGCCGCCGGTTTTTTCCAGCGACGCGGGGGTTAGTGAACGACCCGCGTGAAATGGTCAATTCGGGAAAATCATACGCGCCAGACAAGCCGATTATGCCAAGGTGGCAATCGCTCACGCGGCCGGGCGCAGCGCCGTTTGATGCGGCACTGCACAAATGCGATGGTTCGGGGGAAATGTCAAGCAGCGCAGCGCATGTCGGCTATGCGGCGATGCGCACCTCGGGCGCCCATTCGCCCACAAGCCGCAGGTCAGCGACAAAGCGCGCATATTCGGCGGCAGCCAACTGCGGATCGGGCAAACGCAACAAATATGACGGATGCACCGTGACGAGGCCGGGGGCAGCCATACAATTCGAACTTTTCCCCGCGCACTTTACCAATGGTGACAGTTTTGCCAGCGCCCGAGCGGGCGGCTGTCGCCCCAAGCGCCACAACCAGTTTGGGACGGATCGCAGCGATCTCCCGCTCTACCCATGTGCGGCAGGCGTTGATCTCGGATGTCTCGGGCTTCTGGTGCAGCCGGATTTTGCCGCGCGGAGTGAATTTGAAGTGCTTGACCGCGTTGGTTACGTAGATCGCGGCGCGGTTCAAACCCGCCTCGGCCATGGCCCGATCCAGCATTTTGCCAGCCGGGCCAACGAAGGGCTTGCCTGCCAAATCCTCCTGATCTCCCGGTTGCTCGCCAACGAACACCACGGGGGCATTTTCCGGGCCTTCGCCAAAAACAGTTTGCGTCGCCGGAATATACAGAGGGCAGCGTGTGCAGCCCTTGGCCTCCTCCCGTAGCGTCGCAAGCCCGGCCTGATCGAATAAATCCAGCATATGTAGGCCCCTTCGTACTCGTGCGGCATAGTCCGCGGGGATTTACAATTCGTTGCACCGCAAAAGGTTGCAAGCCTTTGCGGCGCCGTTCGTCAATCCCAGTATGGATAGTAGTAGTCATACCGCCATGTTTCAGGGCACCATCTGCGGCGCTTATGCTTTGGCGCCTGCCGCTTTGGCTCGAAGCGCTCTGGCTTCGTTCGTGGACGTTTCGGAGCCACAGGTTTTTCCTGATGTTCAGGCTTCACCGGCGGTCTTGGCGTCTCCGGCGGTGGCGCTTGCTCTTCTTGCCGCGGCGCCCTCGGGGCGCTCGGGTTGGCTTTCTCGATTTGACTGTCAGCGGCTAGGAACAGCCCTGCCATGGCAACCAGCAAGCTTAAAACCTCGATTAATCTGGTGGATCCCGACATAGTGACCATCTCCTATGTTTTTCCAACAGTCAGAGATTGACCTACGCAACCAACTAAGTATACAAAACAATATAAATTGCGTTTTACTTGCAAATAAAACAGCTTTCAATTTTCTAACCAGCGCTTAATTGCAATATTCAGTTTTGTTTTAAACCTGCACAAAACTGCATTTCATTGTTGCTGCAATCGCACCCACCAAATCACGCGATAAACCAATCCTCGAAATTTGACCTGCGGCTTCACTGACGCATCCGTTGATGCATAAACAGCGCATCAAATCAGAGGTTCATTTTTGGGTGCTGTTTTTACGGTAAAAGTTAGATTGGATTTTTGATCATAAAAGTTTATTCTCTCGTATCCATAGATACTCTGCGCGGCCTCAGACCGATTACCGGATCGTTGAACTTGCGCGTAACGAAAGCGGCGGGGCATGATCGTTCCCTGGGAAAAAGCGCGCGCGCAACTTCACGATGTGCGCCCTCACGTTAGCGACTATCTCGATCAATTCTATGCAAGTGTGCCCGACGATCGGCGAAGTCAACTATCCGTCGCCGTGGTCGAATATCCCTATGGCGAGAAAATCATCAATGACGGGTGGCCGTATTGGCCGGGCGAGACCGAGGTTCCGCCGGAGTTCATCATCGCTCAGGGCTTGCCCCTCGGCTTCATCCTTGAAAATGCTTGCGAGGTTCTCGAATACAGCGTCGGACCGGTCGGCGTCACTCAGGTCTCGCAGGCGATCCTTAATCCGGGCGAGGCCATCGGCCTGTTCGAGATGACCGATGCTCTCACCGACATGCCGCAACCGCGAGCACCGGACTGGCATATCACCGCCGGCGCCACGTCGATCCATGCGCTGCCCAATCTGGGCACGCAGCAGAACATGAACCGGCTCGAAAAAGCGCTGGACGAGCATATCGACCATCTCAGCTTTCGCGAATCGCCCTACCTGATCGACCAGTTGAAAAGCCTGCGCGCCATGGAGTCGATCCGGAAAAGCTGGCGTGTGCGGGTCGCGTATTTCTCGAAAGCATGGTTCGACGAACTCATACTTCGCCAGTACGAAACCGGCCCTGTCAGCATGCTCGTCCGCATCCTGTTACGGCAGGCGTGGAAATCCACGGCGCGCGTGCGAACTTACCAATCCAACCTGCTTTATGAGCGTCTCCGGGTGGCCGTGAGGGGCGGCTCGCGCAACCATATGGCGGCCGCCGCCGCATCATTATTGACAGGCGCTGAAAACGTGCTGGCGGGGCGTCGACCATGCTACGTGCCGATGCGGATGGATGGCCTCGCCGGACCATTCGGCGCGATATCGAGGGAAATCATTGGAGCGGTCACACCAGAGAACTGGATTCTCGCGCCCGCTTATCTTGAGGGCGGCTCAACGGTTGGATATCTGAAACTCGAACACGCAGCGCCGCCGATCATGGATTCCGGGTCGGCGAAGGGTATGAAAGACAAGGTCATCGAGATGATCAGCATTCTGCGATCCGCTGCGCAGAAGGAGGCGAACTCGAAACGGACGAGGCTCGAAATCGACGTCTACCTGCGCATGCTCGAACGCATGATGTTCCAGACGCCGAGCACCCGCGCGGGGGCCGCGGATAACGGGCCAAGCGTTCACCAGTTCGTTCTCGACGAAAAGCTGATCAGCGTCAAAACCATTCCGATGACGCTGAAAGACTTCTATACGCCGCTTTTCAGCACGCTGCCAAACGAGCGATGCGCCTTTTTCCGCAACTCGATCCGGCTGGAGCTGGAGGCGAATTCGTAGCCATTATGCGGAGAACCCCGGGCTTCCTTAAACCAACCAGAGATGTTAAAAACCGATTCACCCACACCGGTTAAGTACAAGCTCCCGCCCATGCGCAAACGTTTCGACCAGCTTGCACACTCCATGGGAGGCGCTGGCTCCGTCGTCATCCTGTGCGCGGTTTTCATGGTCACATTCGGGACCGTCAGCGCCGTTTCGCATCTGATACGATCCCAGTTTTCGGACCAGACCGAGCTTGCCGAGCCGGAGAACGTGGCGAAATCGAGCGCTGGCGATGCGCAGCCTGTGCTGAATGTCGCGTTTGAGAATGCGGCGCCGGATGAGGAGCCTGAGGACGCACAAGTCGAAGCGCCTACGTCCTCGCTTCAGAAAGCGACCGAACCCCCGCCTGAGCAGGTCGTCGCCGCTCCGCCAACTGCTTCCATCGTCGCAACTGCGCCACCGACTGCCGAGGAGGCGCCTGCAACTTTACCGGCTGCGAAAACGGCTGCCGCAGATACAGCGCCCGCCACCGAGGAGGAAGCCCAGCCGCTGCCGCAGTTTGACGAGTGGCTGATTGCGTTGTGGGCCGAGGCTGACGAGCGGGGTATATCCAAGGCGACCTTCGAGCAGGCGACGCGAGGGTTGGAGCCGGAGCTTTCGCTTCCGGACCTCGTCTTCCCGGGTCGCGACCGTCATAGCCCGTCCAGCGGTCAGGCCGAGTTCGTCCAATCGCCGGAGACCTACCTGGACGAGCGGACGTTACGGCGGATGGCCTCCGAGGGCCGGAAGAAACTGTCCGCGAATCGTAAATTGCTAGCAGCCATCGAGGAAAAATACGGCGTTAGCCGTTATATAGTGCTGGCGATCTGGGGGCGGGAAAGTTCTTTCGGTGCGGAAAAGTTCAAGCAGAGCGCAATCCAGGCGCTGGCGACGCAAGCCTATGCGGGCCGCCGCCGGACCCAGTTTCGCGAGGAGCTGCTGATTGCGTTGAGCCTGCTGGAGCGCAAGGTCGTCAAGCTGGACGAAATGCGCGGCTCGTGGGCGGGCGCGATGGGGCAGACTCAGTTCATGCCGTCCGACTACGATAAATATGCGGTCGATCATGATGGCGATGGGGTCGCGAACCCGTGGTCGTCGTTGCCTGACGCGCTCGCCTCGGCTGCAAATCAGCTCGCGCGCAATGGATGGCAATCGAAAACGCGATGGGCGTATGAGGTGACAGCCAGCAAACCTCTCGATTGCACGCTAGCGACTCCGGATGTCGTCAAGATGGTGGATGAATGGTCGGAACTTGGCGTCAAACCTGTCAACAGCAAAGGCTGGAGTGATGAGGCGCGTGCCTTGCAGACCTCGCTCCTCATGCCGGCGGGCGTATACGGTCCGAGTTTCCTGACCACGCAGAATTTCCTCGCCATAAAGGCGTATAATGCGTCTGAGCTTTATGCGCTGTTCGTCGGACATCTGGCGGATCGCATCGCGGGGGGCAGGAAGTTCACTAAACCTTGGGCAAAGGTCACGCAAACCGGCTCCGCCGATGTGGAGGCTTTGCAGATCAAGCTGAAGCAGTTTTCGCTATATGACGACAAGATCGACGGCAAGGCCGGGTCTCGCACGCGCGCCGCGGTCGGGGCTTATCAAAAGCTGAACGGACTCCAGCAGGATTGTTGGCCTGGAGAGTCCGTCATTTCGCATATCCAGAAACTGGTCGAGCGCTAACGGCTGCGCGGCACGGGCGCGCGACTGCTTGGCTGGTTCAGAAATCCGCGCTTGACCACGGCTTATCCGGTCAGTTGCAGTGCGACGACCTTGTTATAATACACGTTGGTGGCCAGCAACTCGTTATGACGGCCCGCGGCGGTCAGAATGCCGTTGTCCAGCACCGCAATCTTGTCCGCGTTGCGCACGGTCGACAGCCGGTGGGCAATGATGATGATGGTTTTTCGGCCCCGTTGCGCCGCGACATAAGCCTTCACCAAAGCCTCGTTTTCAGCATCAAGCGCTGATGTCGCTTCGTCGAGTAGCAGGATGGGCGCGTCTCTCAGGATGGCGCGAGCGATGTTGAGCCTTTGCGCCTGCCCTCCTGAGATGGACGATCCCAGTTCGCCGATCTGAGTTTCGTAGCCGAATGGTAAGCCCGCGATGAAGCTTGAAAGCCCCACACTGGCGCAGACTTCATCAAGGCGCTGGTCGCTGATGTCGTCCATGGCAAGACACAGGTTTTGCCGAACGGTGCCGGAGAATATGAAATTCGACTGACCGACATACGCGATTTTCGAGCGCAGGGCGGTCGTGCTCCAGTCGCGGATTTCAACGCCCCCGATCAGGATTTGCCCGGCGCTGGGTTCATACAGTTTCAGCAGCAGATTGAGGATCGTCGATTTACCAGCGCCGGACGGACCGACCAGCGCCAGAACTTCACCCGCCTTCACATCGAGATCGAACGAGCGCACGATATCCGCGCCGTTGCGATAGGCGAAGGTGACGTCGCTGAATTTGACGTCCAACTGGCCGCTCGAAACCGACGCTGCGCCACCGACCGGCTCGGCGTCATCTTCATCGAGAAGGTTGTAGACCATGCGAACGCCGATCAGCGATTTGCGCAGGTTCACCCGCAACTGGCTGATGCGGCGGGCCGGATCGGCGGCGAGCAGCAGCGCCGTCAGAAAAGACATGAACGTGCCGACGTCGTAATTCCCGTAGGATGATCGAATGCCGGCATACAGGATCGCCATGGCGACCGCGACGCCGCCGAGCGTATCGAGAATGGGCACGGGCGCCTCGTTCAATTGGGAGATGAGGTTTGTGCGGTGCTGCAACGCCTGAATGACTGTGCGCGCCTCGGATTGCACTCTCCCCTGAAGGTTGAACGCCTTGATAACCTTGGCCCCCTGCACCGTCTCCCGCATGTAGCGATTGAGATCGGTGACCGATTGAATTTCCTGTTCGGACAGGGTTTTGATCCGACGCAGCAAGATGTTGACGGCCCAGAAGACCGGCGGCACGACGGTTGCGCAGATCAGCGTTAGCAGCGGATCCTGCAGAATCATGACCACGACGAGGCCGAGGACTGTCGCAATGTCGCGGACGCCGTTCAAAACCACGCGGGTCAGGATCGAGTTGAACGCGGTAGCCCCTTGATTGATCAGCATGATCAGGGTGTCGGATGTGTATTTCTCGAAGAAGCGGATTCGCTGTTTGAGAATATGGGCGAAGATGCGCGACTGTATGTTCGCGATGATTTTCGCCGATATGCGCATCATCAGGACGGACTGCCAGTAGGTGGCCAGACCCCGCACGCAGAACAGCGCCATGACGCCAAACACGATGAAGTATAGATATTGATATTTATTTTCGACAAATAGCGTGTTTACAATATCCTTGACATACCACGCGCTTAGACCCGTCGCGCTGGATGTGATGACGATCAGGGCGGCAATAATTGCGTACTGCCCTGCGAATTTCTTGAAGTAAGATTTGAAAATGACCAGCAGCGTGGCGAAGTCATCGCTTTCGCGAGCGATGAACTCTAATCTCGAACTCATGATTGCTTATCCGCATCCAGCTCAGTTTTGCTGATCGTAGCAACGAAAGCGGCGCGCGTATTGCGATTTAGCGTGCGTTCGGATTTTTACACAACCTCCTGTTGCTGCGCCGCATCGAGAGTCTGCCGTAGGCCATCGCGCCATGGCCCCAGTGCGAAGCCGAACGCAGCCTTGAATTTATCGCAGCATAGCGCGGAGTTTTGCGGCCTCATGGCGGCCGTTGGATACTCGCTCGCCGAAATCGGCGCTATGCGGGGCTTCGGAGCGCCATTGAAATGGGCGTCATCGAAGATCGTCTGGGCGAACGCCGCCCAGTTGGTGACGGGCGATCCCGCCAGGTGATATGTCCCCCACGCGACCTCTCCTGCCTGAATCTGCTGCGCAACGCGCCAGATCGCGACGGCCAGCGCCGCCGCTGGCGTAGGACAGCCGGTCTGGTCGGAGACCACGCGCAGCATCGCGTGAGTGCGTCCAAGCCGCAGCATGGTTTTCACGAAATTCTGGCCGTGCTCGCTGAAGACCCAGGATGTCCGGAATATCAGATGCTCGCGCAAGGTTTCCTCGACGGCGGTCTCGCCGGCGCATTTGCTTTCGCCATAAACGTTGATCGGGTTGACAGGATCGGTCTCCACATACTCGCCGGATTTCGACCCGTCGAAAACATAGTCGGTGGAGACATGAATGAGCGGTATCCGCGCCGTGGCGGCGATGCGGGCAAGCGCGTGCGGTCCATCGGCGTTGACGGCGAATGCCGCCTTCGGCTCCGCCTCGGCGTGGTCCACCTTGGTGTAGGCGGCGGCGTTGACGATCAGATCGGGCCTGAACTCCTGCAGGACCGTTGGATCGACCGATTGCTCAAGGTCGAGTCTGTCACGACCGTAGAAACTGCATGCCGCGAAATCCGGCTTCGAAGAGGCAAGGCAACGCGCCAATTGCCCGCTCTGTCCAATTATAGCTACTTTCATTGCTCCACAACCTTGGGAAGATCAGCAAACCCGTAATTACAACTTAAGATGGTATATGTTAGATAAGAGGGATTGGACGGAAAAATGGCCTCATTCACAGAAAATAGTGACGAGGCTCGTAAACAGGCGGCGCGGATGACCGACATCAGCATCATCATTGTGACCTACAACAGTGCGGCTGTCATCGCGGGGTGCCTGTCCGCCATCAAAGGCGCGTCGGAAGTCATCGTGGTGGATAACGCCAGTTCGGACGACAGCGCGCACATCGCCGAAAGAATGGGCGCGCGCGTGATCCTGAACCCCGAAAATCTCGGGTTTGGCCCCGCCTGCAACATCGGCGCGAGGGCCGCGCGCGGCGATTACCTCCTTTTCCTCAATCCTGACGCCACGCTTCCGCCCGGCGCCCTTCACGCACTGAAAGCCGTGACTACCCGCCACCCCGACGCGGCGGCTTTCGGCCCACGGCTGATGGAAGGCGATAAACCTGCGGTCTTTCAATGCGAGACGTTCATTGATGCGCAAAAGGACCGTATGGCGCTTGCCCACACGGCGCCGACCGGGGATTGCTGCGTGCGCTTTCTGTCCGGCGCCGCACTCCTGTGCAATCGCAGATCGTTCGACCACGTCGGCGGCTTCGACGAGAATATCTTCCTCTATTACGAGGATGACGACCTTTGCTACCGGCTCCGTCAAAATGGCGGCCAACTGATTTACGCGCCCGAGGTCGTCGTCGGGCACCAGAAGGGCAAATCAAGCGCGCGCCAACTTCGCGGGGAGTTTGCCCGACATTATCATCTTGCCGAATCCCGCATTTATGTCAGCCGCAAATATGGACTTGAAATTAATGCCAGCGGGTATGTCTGGCGCGCGGGCGTGAGGGCGATGCGGGCGCTCTTTACGCTCAACACGCATAAGGCCGCGCGGCATTTCGGGATGCTCATTGCCTACACGAAAAACCGGTCCTCCGAACCCCGAAAACCAACCCGCAAAGGTCCATCCCGCCTTGGAACAGCGAGGGTCGACGCCTCGTAAACACCGTTAAGTGGCGTTAGGGATATCGCGCTTTCGACGCGCGACAAATGCGCCGAAGCAGTATAGTTTTAGTCAAATGCAGGCTAAGAGCATGACATGACGGTAATCATCGCTATCGCCAATCGCAAAGGGGGCGTCGGCAAGTCGACCGTGTCGACGATGCTGGCGCATAGCCTTTCGATATGGGCGCGGCAACGGGTTCTTGTCATTGATCTCGACAGCCAGGCGAATTCCTCTCTCATTCTCATGGGCGGCAACAACTGGGCGCAGGCTCGAATCGAGGAGCGCACCGCCGCCGAGTATCTTTTCGAGCAATTCTCCAGCGACCGGGGCAACGCGGATAAATATATCTACACCCCGGCGGGCGATATGCTCGATATGGATGGCTTCCCCCCGCAGCTCGGGCTCATCCCCGGCTCGCTCGAAATGGAAAATCACGAGCGCGACCTGCTCCACCGACTCTCCGGCGCGAATTCCGATCTCGCGCGCGTCTCGGAAACGATCAAAGGTCGCATCAACAAGCGCATCGAGCAGGCCGGGCTGAACTTCGACATCATCATCGTGGACTGCCCGCCGGGCATTTCGTTCGCGACCGAGGCGGCGCTCGCAATGGCGGACAAGGTAATCGTGCCCTTCCGCCCGGATTACGTGTCGCTGTTCGCGGTCGACCGCATCGCGCGCATGATCGAGGACGCGGCCAACCCCAGATCGCTGCAGGAAATTCCAAAGGCGTCGCGGCGTTATATTGCGCTGGCCAATCTTTGCCAGAACAAGCCGTCGCATCAGCGGCTGATTGAGGATATCGGCGCTTTTCATCCGGTGATGAAAACCCAGATTCCGCATTCGTCGGCGGTCGCCAACGCCTTCGACTGGGAGCGCCAGCGCAAATTCATCGACAAAAAGTATGGCGCCGCCGTGAATGTGGTTCGCGATCTTTACTCTGAAATTTCACCCGTTATAAAGGATATCGAGGCGAAAAAAGGCGTAGCGGGCGCATGGAAACAGAAGACACTATACACCCGGCCGACCGCCTAGACCGCATCTTCGAGGTCATCAGCGCCGAGGCGCGGGCCAACCCGGAGTTTGCGGCGCGCCTGGTTCACGCGCTGGCGGAAAATCGCGAAGATTTTGACACGGCTTTTGAGCCGGACGCGCCTGACGCGCTCTCATTCAGCTTCGTTGCCGTTCTGCACACCCAAGGTGAACCCGAATTGCGCAGGCTCCTGGACAAGGCCCGTAACGCCGAGGAACTGCTGAGGCTCGCCGACGAGCAGCACATTCCTTACGATCCTGACATTGCCGAAGCGCCGCTGCCAAAAGTTATCACCGCACTCGTCGAGGGCGCCAGATTTCGGCTGAATGACCGGCTGGCGGCGGCCAGCTAGCGCTCCGCTGGCCTCTCCAACCACCGTTTCCGGCTCGATGTTGCGCCAGTGCATCGCTCTTGTCCCCTCGCGCGCTTGCCTCGCAACACGTTTCCGCCATAATGTCGCGAACGGGCGAGCTATCGAAACTGGCGAAAATGATGGCTTTGCGATGCGCGATGAGCGCGTTTGCATGCACACGACTTTCTCCAATCAGACACGCATGCCATCAAGATCAATCTGGGTTGCGCCTCAGAGTGTTTTCGTAGGTGATCGGAGTAAGTCATGCGTCAGAACGGTACTGTAAAATTCTTCAATCAATCCAAAGGTTTCGGCTTTATTACTCCGGACGAGGGCGGAAGCGACGTGTTCGTGCATATCTCCGCCGTCGAGCGCTCCGGCGTTCCAATGCTTGATGAGGGCATGCGGCTATCGTTCGAAACGCAGCCCGACCCCAAAGGCAAAGGCCCCAAGGCCGTCAATCTGGAGTTGACGGACTGACCGTCCCCTCCCAGGAGCTAGTGCAAATGACGTTTAAAAGCTGTCTGCGGGCTGCGGTCATTTTGGCCGCCTGCGCTTCGATCACGCCAATCGATGCGGCGATGGCGCAAACCCCCGCTCCAGCCTTGCCCCCCGCGCCGACGATTAAGAAAGCGCCAAAGCCAGGCAAAAAGTGCACAACGCTGACTGGCGAGATGGTGTTTTTCGGCCAGGAAATTCCCCGCAACGACGCGATAAGGCGTCTCGATGAGGAGATCGTCGCCTTCCGCGCCAAGCCGGGGAACGAAAAGGCCAAGGAATCCGGTCGCAACGTCAAATGCGAGCTCTACATTTCGGTGCTCAACGAATATCTGTGCACCGCTGCAGCGACTGTTTGCAAATAGCGTGTGATTACAGCCGCTTACCCTGATTGACATAAGCCCGCCCGATTTCTCCCTCACCTGCTCCGCCCTTCAAGACGTTAGAACGGGAGGACTATATGCGGTGGTCTATGGTCGTTTGGTGCGTCATGTGCCTTTTGCCGCAAGCCGCGCAGGCTTGCGAGGCGCGCGTCATTGACGCCGCGAAATATCAGAAGCTGATCGGCGAGAGACAGGTCACATTCGTGGTTTCTGCCGGTTGCGGAGATGCGGCTGAACTCAATCCAGACATGGCGCGCCGACAGTTCTCGCCGAACTCCACGTTCAAGATTCCGAACAGCGTGATCGCATTGGACAGCGGCATCGCGAGCGGCGCCGACTTCTCCATCCCCTACGATGCGGCCCGCAACCCCAAGCAGGACTGGTGGCCGGAGGACTGGGCGCAGGATCAGATCCTGGCGACCGCCTTCAAGCGCTCCGCCATATGGTATTATCAGGAACTGGCAAGGCGCATTGGCGCGGATCGCTACCACGAAGCGCTGGCAAAGCTTCAATATGGCAACAAAGACATCGCCGGCGGGGTCGACCAGTTCTGGCTGTCCAGCACGCTCAAAATCTCGCCGATCGAGCAGATCGCGTTTCTGTCCGCGCTGTTCAACGGCGAGTTTAAAGTGAGTGACGCCAGCCTGCGCATGCTCAACGACATCAGCCTGATCGAGGAGGCGGACGGCTACGCCCTGCACGGTAAGACTGGCGCAGGCCCCCTCGACAGGGCGTCGACGGACGATCCGCTCCTCGCCTTCAAGGGGCGGTTTGGCGGATGGCTGGTCGGCTGGGTTCATCGTCCAAACAAAAAACCCGCCTATTTCGCTTTATACGCGGAAGGGCCGACTTTCACCTCCATAGCGAAATTTCGTCAGGAGATGGCCCGTCGCCTGCTGGTGGATGAGGGATATCTCCCGCCGAGCTTTGCTCCGCCAGCGACTTGACGCGCGGCAAAATCATGCGCTTATAACGCCAGTCAGTTGGCTGGATGGCCGCTGTCCGCCGCAGCTTTATGTGGGCCGCAAGGTCATGATGGCGCGGTGGATGGAGGAAAGTCCGGGCTCCACGGAAAAACGGCGCCGGATAACCTCCGGCTGGGGTGACCCAAGAGATAGCGCCACAGAGAACGAACCGCCTGCGGCTTCGCAGGTAAGGGTGAAAAGGTGCGGTAAGAGCGCACCGCGCGTCCGGTAACGGGCGTGGCATGGCAAGCCTCGCCGGGAGCAAGACCGAATAGGGACGGCGCATGCGTGGCTGGTTCGCCAGCGGGCGCAAGGCTCTTTTTCGAGCCGCCGTCCGGGTTGGTTGCTAGAGGCGCGCGGGCAACCGCCGCCCCAGATGAATGGCCATCGCGGGAGGGCGACCTCTCGAACAGAACCCGGCTTACAGGCCAACTGACTCCTTACCCCACAATTACAAAAAGCATCTCAAAATAGCTTTTTTAATAATTTATCTTTTTGAGGATCAATTACCAAAAACAGACATGAAACAATGCTAAAATAGTAGAATTGACCTGGATCGAAAAATAAAGATATTTGGAGATATGTTGTTTTAAGATGGCAGTGTAAGTCATGGAATACAAACAGCAAGTACTGTCTCCCGCCTTTACTTACGCCGACAGATTCGACAAATTGATACGCGAACCGCATCGCCGCAGCGCGACGGCATGCCGTGCGCCGGGCCTCGTGTGGCACTTTGGATTTTGGCCTGTGCGTGACCACGACCCACAGGACGCCAGGACTCGCGGTGATTTCAACAATCGTCTGATCAATTGGGTCGAGGGACAACTAGCGCCGTTCGTTAGCCGACTGCACGCAGCCGGTTCTTCCGGATACATGGGATCACCGCCCAACTTCTCGGTACGCAACAGGGAAGAAAACGGTAAA
>JBGSLP010000206.1:0-2910 GCA_041740655.1 Alphaproteobacteria bacterium | reverse complement strand
GACA
The DNA here is from genome assembly GCA_041740655.1 of Alphaproteobacteria bacterium. GTDB lineage: Bacteria > Pseudomonadota > Alphaproteobacteria > Rhizobiales > Rhodomicrobiaceae > JAWXCE01. Next base: position 2,906 of record JBGSLP010000206.1, on the reverse strand, counting down.
TGAAGGGCGGCATCGCATGCTTTGTGGCGGCGGCCCTCGCTTTTTTGCGGGAGCGCGAAGGCAGGCCGTTCGGCGCAATCAGTTTCCTGATCACCGGGGACGAGGAGGGGCCAGCAATCAATGGCACGAAGAAGGTGCTCGACTGGATGACAGCTAATGGCTTCCAGCCCGATCATTGCCTGCTCGGCGAGCCGTCAAACGCGCATGACATCGGCGAGGCGATAAAGATCGGCAGGCGCGGCTCGTTCTGCGCGACGCTGATCGTGAAAGGCGTGCAGGGGCATGTCGCATACCCGGAGTTTTTCGCCAATCCCCTCACCGGCATTGTGGCGGCGCTAGCTCGCCTCAAGGCCGAGCCTGTCGATGGCGGCAGCGAGCATTTCGCCGCGTCCAACTTCGAGGTGACCACGATCGACACCGGCAATACCGCGACGAATGTGGTGCCGGCCCGTTGCTCGGCGCATCTCAACGTGCGCTTCAACGACCTGCAAACGCCGGAAGCGCTCCTGCGCTGGATGCACGAACGGATCGCCCCCGCGTTGGCAGGCCTTGGCCTCGAATACGATCTGAAGCCGGGGAGCGTGGCGAGCAACTTTTACACGCCTCCTAAAGCGTGGGTCGAGCTGCTGTCCGCGTCAATTCAGGAGGCGACGGGCCGGACGCCGGAATTTTCGACCCATGGCGGCGCGTCCGATGGGCGGTTCATCAAGGATATTGCGCCGGTCGTGGAGTTTGGCCTGTGCAACGCGACAATTCACAAGGTCGATGAGCATGCGCCTATCGAACATTTACGAATGGTGACACACATCTACGCGCGGTTTCTCAGAAAGTACTTTGCGTGAGGGCGTGGCGCTTTATAGGTCAACCAACATCGCGTGAAGAAACGGACGAATGTCTTGCAATGTCCATGATGGTCGGGTTTATAAAAGCTTCAGGACAGCATTTGCGAAACGCTTGCAGCGGCGCGAGGCAACCGCGCCCGGGATCGGGATCTAAAATGACGAAGCCGTGCTCAACAACCGCAACAATTATCTGCGCCGCCTCATTCAGCGTACTGACGGCAATGGCGAGCTTCATGCTTCCAGCCTCGTACGCCAACGCTCAAAGCTCGCAGCATGGCAAAACCAATGCGCCTGCCGAAGAAGCGGCTCCGGCAGCCCCGGCAGACGCAGCGCCGCCGCCCGTAGAAGCTCCGGCTGATGCGCCTGCGGTTGTCGAGCCAAAGCCATCCAACCCGCTTGGCGCAGGCGCGCGCTGGGATGCGACCGCCACCCCAAGTCAAGACGCGGATTCCAAGATTTTGGAGGAAGCCGAAGCTGTGGCTCAAATCCGCGCCATAAACGATTACTTCAACAAGACCGCCAACATGCAAGGTCTGTTTGTTCAAACCGACGCCGACAGCACCGAGAAAAAGGGCAAGTTTTATTTCGAGCGGCCTGGCAAGGTGCGGTTTGACTACTCCAAGCCTAGCAAGCAGAAAATCATCTCGGACGGGAAATATCTCGCGATTGAAGATCACGACCTGAAGACATCGGATCGATACCCGCTGGAGAGCACGCCTTTCCGTATGCTTTTGGCCAAGGAGGTCGATTTCATCCGGGATGCGCGCATTCTCGGCCTCGACCAGACGCCGGATACGATTATTCTCACTGTTGAGGATAAATCGGAGGATGCGGGCGGGCAAATCCGCCTCTTCTTCTCCAAGCCCGATCTTCTGCTCAAGGAGTGGCTCATCACCGATGCGCAGGGTCTGACCACAAAAATCGAGCTGAAAAATCTGGAGTTGAACAAAACCGTCTCGGCCGATCTGTTCAAATTTTCTGATATCGGGCTACCAAACTTTAGAAATTGAAGGTTGGAGTCGTTTTGTAAGCTGCGGCGTTAATGTCATCAATTTCCCCAAGATTCGGGCGGGAATGCGCTTTGTTCGCTACTGTCAAGTCGTTAACGTAGATTTGTTTGAATATGCGGTTAACCTGTGGTATAAAAGTCCATGTACTGTGAAGCGGGCAACGTCAGTCACCGTCGGTAGTGCCCCCCGTCTAACCGAAGACGCGCCCGCAAGCATCGGATTCCCTCCCGGTGCGCCGCGTGTACAGTGTCGAGCGCCCAACCTTTCGCCGGGGTTGGGCGCTTTTTTATGCGCCATCGGATAAGGCGACCGGCGTCTTCCCATGCAGTTCAGAATAGCGACCTGGAATATCAACTCGGTGAGGCTCCGCCTTGGGCTTGTGAATCGCTTCGTTGCGGAATTCACGCCTGACGTTCTTTGTTTGCAGGAAATCAAATGCCGCGAGGAGGATTTTCCCCGTGCGGCCCTCATGCAGCTTGGGTTCCCGCATATCGAGGTGAATGGGCAGGCGGGCTATCACGGCGTCGCCACACTCTCGCGCTTGCCAATGACGCGGCTGTTTGCTCATCAGTTTTGCGGCGCCGATCACGCGCGTCATCTGGCGACGGCGTTGCTGACGCCGGACGGCGACCCGGTTGTGCTCCACAATGTGTATATTCCATCTGGCGGCGACGTGCCCGACATCGAATTGAACCCGAAATTCCGGCAAAAGCTGCTCTATCTCGATCGCATCTCGACGTGGTTCTGCGAGCCTGCCAACCGTAGCGCCCGCATGATCATTCTCGGCGATTTCAACGTCGCCCCGCTCGAAAACGATGTGTGGTCGCACAGGCAGATGCTCAACGTTGTCAGCCATACGCCGGTGGAGGTTGATCATCTGGAGCGGTTGCGGGCGTCGGCGGCATGGGTCGATCCGCTGCGATTGCACATTCCGGCGACCGAGAAGCTTTATACGTGGTGGAGCTATCGGGCGCAGAACTGGCGCCTGTCGAACCGAGGTCGCAGGCTCGACCATATATGGATGACGGCGCAACTCGGGCGCAATGTCAGCAAG
>JBGSLP010000205.1:0-5393 GCA_041740655.1 Alphaproteobacteria bacterium | reverse complement strand
GTGACGGTGCCGAATTCATGGCCGCGCTCACCCAGCCGCTGCCCGGTCTCGTTGCTCTGCTCGGTCGGGAATGGCCCGGAGCCGACGCGCGTGGTGTAGGCCTTGGTGATGCCGAGCACATAGCTCACCGAGCGAGGCCCGAGGCCGGAGCCGGTCGCCGCCTGCCCCGCCACCGTGTTCGATGATGTAACAAACGGGTATGTGCCGTGGTCGATGTCCAGCATGGCCCCTTGCGCGCCCTCGAACAGGATGCGCTTGCCCTCGCGCCGCAACCGGTCGAGAAGCTGCCAGACCGTGTCGATGTAAGGCAGAATATGCGGGCGTATCTCGGCCAGTTCGGCGTAAAGATGATCGAGCGCGACTTCAGGCTCGCCGAGACCGCGCCGCAACGCGTTGTGGTGCGTGAGAATGCGTTCGAGCTTGGGTTTCAGCGTGTTGAGGTTCTGCAGGTCCATGACGCGAATGGCGCGTCGGCCGACCTTATCCTCGTAGGCTGGGCCGATGCCGCGCTTGGTGGTGCCGATGGCGCCTGCGCCCGCCGCCGCCTCGCGCATGGCGTCCAACTCACGGTGCAGCGGTAAAATCAGCGTAGCGTTCTCAGCAATGCGCAGATTCTCCGGCCCGATGGCGACGCCCTTCTCGCGCAGCGCCGCGATTTCCTTCGCCAGATGCCATGGGTCAATGACGACGCCGTTGCCGATCACCGAGAGCTTGCCCGACCGCACGACGCCCGAGGGGAGCAGCGAGAGCTTGTAGGTGACGCCCTCGACCACAAGCGTATGCCCTGCGTTGTGCCCGCCCTGGAAGCGCACGATGACGTCCGCCCGCTCCGACAGCCAGTCGACGATCTTGCCCTTGCCCTCGTCGCCCCATTGCGAGCCGACCACCGCCACATTCGCCATGCGCTTCCCCGTTTCTTGGTTACGTGGAAACGTAGCGCGATTGCGACGGAGTTGTCATCAGGGAATAGGCTCGCCGGTGCCGCTAACGTCGGTTGATGGACCTACCCTTCGATTTTGGCGAAGTCGGCAACGGCGAGGGTGGCGGCGCGGATTTGTGCGAGCAGCTTGAGGCGGTTCTCTCGCAAGGGCGCCTCGGGGGCGTTCACGGTGACGCGCTCGAAAAAGGCGTCCACGGGCAAGCGGAGCTTGGCGAGCGCAGCCATGGCGGCCTCGAAATCCGGCTCTGTGGCGCCGCCCGGCTTTGAGGCCGTCTTTATAGGCGAGGGCTTGGCTTTGCCCTTCGCTGGTTTTGCGGGCGCGGACTTTTCCGGTTGCGCGGTTTCGGCCAGCGCGGCGCGGATTTCGGCGGAAGCCTGCGCGACGGCCTTGGCGAGCGCCTTTTCCTCCGGCTCCTTCAGCAGCGCAGAGGAAGGTTCGCCGTCGAACGCGCGCCCGTCCTTCTTTTCCTCGATGCGCAGGATGTTGGCGGCGCGCTTCACGCCCGCGAGCAGGTTCGCGCCATCGTCGGTTTCGAGAAAGCGCCCGAGCGCTTCCACCCGCCGCACGATCATCAGCAGGTCGTCCTGGCCGGGCAAGGCGAATACCGCATCGATGAGGTCGTGCCGCGCCCCTTGCTCGCGAATGTAGACTTTGAGGCGGTCAGCCAGGAAAATTAGCAGACTTCGGGTCAGCATATTTGAAAATTTATCATGAAAAAGAAAACCCAAGATTGGGTCATCATCTCTAGTATGACCATCTCCCTTTAAAAAAATTTTCCAATCATCAACCCTAAATTCTTCAAGTTTTTCTTTTGAATAATAAGGGGCATAATCGTCGGGTAATTTAGCTCTGGAAACAGAGTCGAATTCGACAAGAAAATGTGCTTTCTTTATATATTCAGCTAAATTGACGCGAATAACTTGCACTAAAACAATGCGGATTACGCCGAGCGCGGCGCGGCGAAGCGCGTAGGGGTCCTTCGAGCCTGTCGGCTTTTCGTCGATGGCCCAGAAGCCGGTAAGAATGTCGAGCTTGTCGGCCAGCGCGACGGCGATGGAGACCGGGTCCGTCGGCACGCTGTCGCCCTGCCCTTGCGGCTTGTAATGCTCGGCGATGGCGTCGGCGACGCTGGCATCCTCGCCCGCCGCCAAAGCAAGATAGCGCCCGATGACGCCCTGCAACTCGGGGAATTCGCCCACCGTCTCGGACACAAGATCGGCCTTGCATAGCTCCGCCGCGCGCGCCGCCATGTCCGGATCGGCGCCAACCAGCGGCGCCAGCTCTCGCGCCAGTTTCGCGATTCGTTCGACGCGTTCCCCTTGCGTACCCAGCTTTTCGTGGAACGTGATTTCGTTCAGCTTGGGCCGCATCGCCGCGAGTCCGCGCCGCTTGTCGTTCTCCCAGAAGAATTTCGCGTCCGAAAGCCGCGCACGGATCACCCGCTCGTTGCCCGCGATGATGGCCTTGCCGCCGTCCTGCGCCTCCAGATTGGAGACGAGAATGAAGCGGTTGGCGAGCGCTCCATCGGCGCCGCGTAGCGAGAAGCATTTCTGATGCGATTTCATCGCCGTCATCAGCGCCTCGGGCGGCACGTCCAGAAATTCCTCATCGAAGCGGCCGGAGAGCGCGACCGGCCACTCAGCCAGCCCGGCGTTCTCCTCCAGCAGCGCCTGATCCTCGACGAGCGTCAGGCTTTCGTGGGCGGCGATCTCGCGCGCTTGGGCGAGGATGCGCTGCAACCGCTCATCGCGCGCCATGATGACCTTGTGCTTGGCGAGGCCGCGCTGGTAGTCGGCGAAATTCTTGGGCGCGATTTCGCCGGGGCTGAGAAAGCGGTGGCCAAGCGTCCAGCCGCCAGATTTGACGCCATCCACCTCGAACTCGACCGGTTTGCCGTCGATGAGGCAGAGGATGGAGTGCAGCGGCCGCACCCAGCGCAGGCGGCCCGTTCTTTGTGGGCCAACACCTTCCGATGTTGGGCCGCCCCATCGCATCGACTTCGGCCATGGAAACTTGCGGATGACATCGGCGAGCACACGCGCCACGATCTCGCCCGCCGCCGCGCCCGGCCGCTCGATCACAGCGACGTAGAACTCGCCCTTCGCGTCCGACTGCTTCTGCGCCTCATTTATGCTTTTCAGTCCGGCGGATTTCAGAAAACCCTGCAACGCCTGCTCAGGAGCGCCGACGCGTGGCCCCTTCTTTTCCTCGCGCACATCCGCCGATCTGGCAGGCAAACCCTCGATATGGAGTGTCAGACGGCGCGGGCCGGAATGCGCCTCAGCCTTGCTGAAAGCAAGCCCGGCCTCGCGCAAGCCGTCTCCCACCAGCCGCGCCAGATCTTCAGCTGCGCGAGCCTGCATGCGGGCGGGGATTTCTTCGGAGAAAAGTTCGATGAGGAGGTCTGCCATGCTTTGCCGTTCTATGTAAGTGCGAGGTCGTAAAAAGCTCGTCGGTTCTCGGCTAACTCAGCCACGGCCTAAAATCCAGCACGAACGTCCGCATTCCGGCGCTTTTCAGGCTGGCCCGCCACCGCCGTTGAAAACGATTGCCCCTCGCGCTAAACTTTGCGCAACGAGGTTAGCCATGAACCACATCGACCGCGCACCCAAAACCACACAGGCCGCCGAGGGCTTTCCGCGCCGTCCGTTCACGACAGCCGACCTGCGTCGCATGGTGGAGGTCGGCATCATCGGCCATGACGAGCGCATCGAACTCATCGGCGGGGAGCTAAAGCCTATGGCTGCCAAAGGCGCGCGGCACGAAATGCTGAAAATCGCCCTCAATCGCTTTTGGTCGAAGCGAATGCCCGATAGCCTCAATCTGGCGCAGGAAACCGGCCTTTATCTGGCCGACGACACCTATGTTGAACCGGATTTCATTTTCTACCCGCGCGAGGTTCGATGGCAGGATTTGCGCGGCGACAACATTTCCCTGCTGGTCGAGGTGGCGGATACCAGCCTGTTCTACGATCGCGGGCTGAAAGCGAGCATTTACGCGCGTTTCGGCGTGCGCGAGCTATGGGTGATCGACGCCGCGAAACTCACAACGCATATTCACCGCGATCCCGTCGATGGCGAATATAAGCAGGTGCGCGATGCGGACCAGCACGAACCGCTTACCCCGCTCGGCATCGCCGACCTCACGCTAACCTTGAGCGAGTTGGAGCTGATTTAGCCGCCGCGCCGATCACCGCAAATTCGCAATGCCCAACGGCACGTTGTACGGCTTGCACCAGATATAAATCTCGCCGTATTTGGAGACGTCGATGCGCTCGGGCACTTTGTAAGTCTGAGCGCCCTTCAGCTTGCCGAGCTTCGAGAACTCCGTGGATTTATCGTATGAACCGCCATTGCCGAAGCCGATGTATGGTCCAGGCGCGCCATCCAGGCTGAAATACGCGGCAAACTGAACCGCGTAGCCATCGGCGGTTTTGACCAAGCTTACACCTCCCGACGTCTTATGCCCCGATTTTCCGACGAAAGAGCCTGATCGCGCCTCGGACTGAGCGCTTGCAGCGTCACCGACGGCAAACGCCGCCGCGATTGCCAAAGCCGATAGCAGATACACAAAATTTCGCATTTTTCTTCCTCTTGCGGCAAAAGTCGCGATTTCGCTCGGCGGGTCGCACTTGCGAGGCGTGAAGCAACCGCAACCTGGACATTTTTCGCGATGGTGAGGGAGTTCGTTACGCGGCGCCATTCCGCGCGCGCAAGTTCAGGGATTTGGCCGATGGCGAGCCGTCGCTGCTAAATCCGGCACCACTGGCGCACGATGGTTTTGTACATCGCGGACGCCTGCTCGATGCGGGCGATGCTGGCCCATTCGTCGGTCTGGTGGGCGAGCTCTGGGTCGCCGGGGCCGAATATGAGGGTCGGCGGGTTACCCATCGCGGGTTTCAGCGCGGCGGCGTCGGTGAAATATGGCGCGATGGCGGTGGCGGGGCGTTCGCCAAGCGTGTGGGCGCAAATGTCGAACACGCTTTGCACCCACGGATCGACCGGATCGCTCCACACCGGCGCGGCGGATGAAAGCTTGATGAACTCCGCCTCGCCGCCGCCGATCTCGTTCAGGCTAGCGAGCACCTCGTCCTCGTCCATGCCCTGCACCATGCGAATGTCGAGGCCGATGCGCGCCTCGTCCGGCACCGAGTTCACGTTCATGCCGCCGCGCAGCCAGCCGACGCTGAGGGTCGGTTCGCCGCCCGCGTTGTGGAAATTGCCGGGGAATTTGAACCCCTCCAGCCGCGTGACGGCGCGCGCGGCCTTATAAACCGCGTTGTCGCCCATATACGCCATCGAGCCGTGCGCGGTGACGCCGACCGCGCGGCCCTCCACCCACAGCACGCCCTTGTGGCCGACGAGCGGCTGATTGTTGGTCGGCTCGGCGACGATCATCGCGCCGACTTTCGGCAATGCGCCGGGCGTGCGGGCCATGAGGTTCGCGCCCTCG
>JBGSLP010000204.1:0-2128 GCA_041740655.1 Alphaproteobacteria bacterium | reverse complement strand
CAAGGCCCGTCGGCGCGACGACAACCGCCGTGCGCCCGCCGCGCTCCTTCAGCCGCCGCAGCAGCGTGGATTTGCCGGTGCCCGCTCGCCCTGTGACGAACAGCGCGCCCTCGCCGCTATCGAAAAACCGTTCCGCCGCCTGAAATTCTGGTGTGATCGTTGTGCCCATGCGCATTCATCGCGCGGGCGCAGCGCCATGTCCAGCCGCGCAGCGGAGTTTTCAAAGGTTTCAGGCGGCGGCGGGGTAATGCCGGGCGCGCCATGCCTCGACCCTCGGGTTCATGACGCGAAACCAGAGCGGCGGCAGCAGCGCCATCGTCAGCATGGTCGGGTAGCCGTATGGCAATTGCGGCGCTTTGGTTTCGTCGTAGGTTTGCAGCACGGGATAGCGCCGCTGCGGTTTGTAATGATGATCCGAATGCCGCTGCAGGTTGATGAGCAGATAGTTGGTCAGCATGTTGGACGTGTTCCACGAGTGATGCGGCGCGACGCGCTCATATCGGCCATCAGGCAGCAGGCGGCGCGCCAGCCCGTAATGCTCAACGTAGTTGATGGCCTCCAGCATCGTGAATGCGATCAGCGCCTGAAGCGCGAACAGGGCCACGCCAAACCAACCGGCGAGCGCATAGGCCAGCGCGCACCATGCGAGCGTCGCCGCGCCATAGCGCCAGAACGGGTTCGTGCGATGCCACGCCGGCAACCCGCGCCGAGCGAGCCTGTCCATCGTGATGCGCCACGCGGATATAAAGCTCCCCACGACTGCACGCGGCAGAAACGCCCAGAAACTCTCGTTGAAGCGCGCCGACACGGGGTCTTTCGGCGTCCCGACATGCAAGTGGTGCCCGTAGACGTGCTCTACCGCGAAATGCCCGTAGAGCGTTGAGGTGAGAAGCGCCTCGCCCAACCCGCGCTCGAAGCGGTTGGTCTGGTGCACAAGCTCGTGAGCGTAGGTGATGCCGACGCCGCCGGTGATGATGCCGACCGCTATGCCCAGCCGGATCAGTTCGCCCTGCGTGAGATGCGTCGCATTCCCCGCGAGCCACAGCAACGCGGCGATGATGGCGAACTGGATCGGCGCCCATATCCACGTAATAAGCTTATGCCAGAAAAGCGCGCTGTCGTCGGTGTTGGGATCGAGGCTTTTCTCCGAAGCGCCGATGAAATAATCCACGATCGGAATGGCGATCAGCGCGTAGATGGCGACCCCAGAAATCCACAAGCCGCCTTGGCTGGCGCTGACGGCGAAAAGCACGGGAAAAGTGAGCGAGAGGGCAAATGGAAGCGCATTTGTCGGCATCTGGCGACTCCTTTTCTTTGCGCTGTCATTGTAACTCTGTTTCGATCTCAACAGAACATGGCTTTTGCGCCGTTTAAGTCACCCCGCTGTCATCGCTCTTGGCTATTTTCAGGCCATTATAGGCACAACCTTGCCACATCTCAGGTGACTACCATGACCAACGCTCCTTTCCGCCCAAACCGTCGCGACGTGCTCGGGCGCGCCGCCACTCTGGCCGCCGCTGCAGTGCTTGCGCCGCCGCTTGTCCGCCCGCTGGAGGCAAAGCCGCGTTTTGGCGCGAATCCATTCATTCTCGGCGTCGCGTCAGGCGATCCGCTGCCCGATGGCGTCGTGCTGTGGACACGGCTTGGCGCCGACCTTGACGATGTGGAAACCTGGGGGTTGTCTGAGCCATCCTACAAGCTCTGGTGGGCTATCTACGACGCCGAGCAGCCCGGCCGCGCGGTGGCGCAGGGCGATACAGTCGCGGCGCGTGAGAAGGGCTATGCCGTGCATGTGGAAGCTGGCGGCCTGCTTCCCGGCCGCCGTTATGCCTATCGCTTCTGGTGCGGCGGTGAGGAAAGCCCGCTTGGCCTCACCAAAACCGCGCCTGCCGTTGGCGCCGATGCGAAACTGCGATTCGGCTTCTGCTCATGCTCGGAATATGAAAACGAGTTTTTCCACGCCTATCGCGCCATGGCGGAGGCTAATCTGGATTTTGCGGTGCACCTCGGCGACTACATTTATGAGGGCGCTTACGAGCATTTCCGCATCAAGTTCGGTCGCCCGACTGCCCGCCGCCTGCGCTACGACCGCTACACCGACGCCATGGAGCCGATCCGGATCGCAAGC
>JBGSLP010000203.1:0-5402 GCA_041740655.1 Alphaproteobacteria bacterium | reverse complement strand
AGCTGAAGCACGCTGAACAGGTGCGCATCTTCCGCACGATCCCCGGCCTGCACGAGGCCGAGTTCGCGCGCCTCGGCGGCGGCGAACCGCCCCGTGATCAACCCGATGGCCGCGCTTTCTACATAGCCTTCGACGCCCGTGATCTGCCCGGCGAAGCGCAGGCGCGGCTGCGCTTTTAGCCGTAGCGCGCCATCCAGCACCTTCGGCGAGTTGAGGAACGTGTTGCGATGCAGCCCGCCGAGCCGCGCGAACTCCGCGTTCTCCAGCCCTGGGATCATCCGGAAAATGCGGCTTTGCTCGCCATATTTCAGCTTGGTCTGAAAGCCGACCATGTTCCACAGCGTGCCGAGCGCGTTGTCCTGCCGAAGTTGCACCACAGCATGAGGCGACCGTCCATCGCGCGGATCGGTGAGGCCGACGGGTTTCATCGGCCCGAAGCGCAGCGTCTCCGGCCCGCGCTCCGCCATCACCTCGATGGGCAGGCAGCCCTCGAAATACGGCGTACCTTCCCAGTCCTTGAACTCGGTTTTTTCAGCCGCGAGCAACGCATCGATGAAGGCGTGATATTCGTCGCGGCTCATCGGGCAGTTGAGGTAGTCCGCGCCCGTGCCGCCCGGCCCCGGCTTGTCGTAGCGCGATTGCAGCCAGGCTATTTCGGTGTTGACGCTCTCGCGGTGAACGATGGGCGCGATGGCGTCGAAAAACGCCAGCTCCGCCTCGCCGGTGAGTTTTTGGATGGCGGCGGAGAGGGCAGGGGATGTCAGTGGGCCGGTGGCGACGATCACGCTATACCAGTCCTCCGGCGGTAGCCCGGCAACCTCGCCGCGTTCGATGGTGATCAGCGGATGCGCCTCAAGCCGCGCCGTCACCTCGGCGGAGAAGGCGTCACGATCCACCGCCAGCGCGCCGCCTGCCGGGAGCTTGTGGGCGTCGCCCGCCGCCATAATGAGCGAGCCGCAACGCCGCATTTCCTCATGCAGCAGGCCGACGGCGTTCGTCTCCGCATCGTCCGAGCGGAAGGAGTTCGAGCACACCAGCTCGGCCAGTCCCTCGGTCTTGTGGGCGTCCGTTGACCTGTGCGGTCGCATCTCGTGCAGTTTGACCCGCACGCCCTTTTGCGCCGCCTGCCACGCAGCCTCCGATCCTGCAAGACCGCCGCCGATGATGTGTATTTGGTTCTCTGTTGCCATGCGGCGACAAACTAAGGCAAATATGACGAAAGAACAACGCGCTGCTTTTCACATGCGGCACGGCGCCCTATAACGGCATAACTCAACTTTTGCGGGCGAATGACGCATGCATCGCATTTTCCGTTTTGCAGCTCTCGCGTTTTTCGCTCTGGCCGCCTCCGCGTGCACGTTCGAGCGCGAAGGCCCGCCCGAATATCATTATCAGGAATTTAAAACCGAGGCGCCGCGCGGGAATACCGTGACGGTATGCCATGCCTATGGCTGTCAGATGCAGACGCCCGTGGTGTTCGGCCCCGCGCAGGTGCGGGAAATCGCAGCGGAGATGAAAAGAGTCCGCAAGGCGGACAGCCCGCACGAGGAGCGCCGCGCGATCGCCTATGCGGTAAGCTGGATGGAGCGGTATGTCGGCGAGAAAATCGGCACCAAGGACGACCGCCCCGGCATGGAATTCAATGGCCCAGGCGATCCGACACAGCAGGACTGCGTAGACGAGGCAACGAATACAACGAGCTACCTCCTGATCTTGCAGAAGCATGGCCTGCTGAAATATCATACGGTTGGCCGTCCATTCTCACGCGGGAATATACTGCTCGGCGTATCCAACTGGGTGCACTGGACCGCTACGATGCACGAGAATAGCACCAAGGTGAAATGGGCGGTCGATAGTTGGATTTACGAGAACGGCGAAAATCCGGCCATCGTCGAGGCCGACAAATGGTATCGCAAAGACCTCAAGGAACTGCCCAAGTCATCAACCTGAGAACGCTTCGCTAAAAGCCGAGCGAGGGTGCGAAAAAGCAGCGCCGCGTCCCATTGGGCCTGTGGCAGCGCCAATATTGCCCGTCAATGCTGGGTAGAACCTCCGCATAGGGTATGATTTCGGTAGTAGGGGCGAGTTCGTACCCGACGCCGTTGGTTTTGACGGATTGCGCGGGGACAACGACGCAATCGTCGTGACCGCAGCACCACTCGCCGTTGAGCGGCCCTTTGTAGCCGCCGCGTGAAATCCAGCTGTCATGCGTGAGAGCGGGTGAGGTGAGCCACTGCGCGCATACGAGAGCGCACAGCAACCCGCAAAGGTTTCTGACCATCATCGATCCTTTAATGGGGTTGAGGTTCGGCGTGACGCGCAAATGCTGCGTCAGGCCGCTATATGGCGTTCGGGAGCGAAGGGCAGCGCCGGCCTGACGATCTCTTTGGCCCGCGAGGGGCGGCTAGGTCCGGTTGCGCTTCTTGTCAAAATTGTAACAAAGAAAATCGCTCTTGCCAAAGATTTCCCCTCATGCGGCGCCACTTGTGCGAGGAGTACATTATACGCGTGGGCAACGAACGACTGGATGGAGGGCCTCATGATCAGAACCGGTATCGGCGGCTGGACGTTCGCGCCGTGGCGCGGCGTGTTTTTTCCGCCAAAACTTCCGCAGGCCCGCGAACTGGAATTTGCCTCGCGCGCGCTGACGTCGATCGAGATCAACGGCACCTTCTACCGCACCCAGACCCCGGAAACCTTCCGCAAATGGGCCGATGAAACCCCGGACGGCTTCGTGTTCGCGGTCAAGGCGCCGCGCTATGCGACTTCGAAAAAGCGGCTCGCGGATGCAGGCGAGTCCATCGAACGCTTCATAGCCAGCGGCGTCGGCGAACTTGGCGACAAGCTTGGCCCCATCAACTGGCAGTTTCCGCCGACGAAAAAGTTCGACGCCGAGGACGTGGCGGCGTTTCTCGCGCTGCTGCCCCGCGAGGCGGAGGGGCGCCGTCTACGGCACGCGCTGGAGGTGCGGCATGCATCTTTCCAGTCGCCCGAGTTCATCGCGCTCGCCCGCGACGCTGGCGCCGCCATCGTTTACGCCGACTCCGACGATTACCCGCGCATCGAGGAGCAGACCGCCGACTTCACCTATGCCCGGCTCATGCGCAGCCGCGAGGAGAACGAGACCGGCTATGCGGAGGCCGAGTTACGCGAGTGGGCGGCGCAGGCCAAACGCTGGCAGGGCGGCGGCAAGGGAAAGAAGTCCGCCGCGCGCGATGTTTTCGTCTATGTCATTAGCGGGGCGAAGGTGCGCGCTCCCGCCGCGGCTCAAGCACTGATGACGCTGCTGGACGACTGAGCGGCGACGAGCCAGGCGGGGTTGAACCAGCGATCGGCAGGGCCGTCATACGGCAGGCGGTTGATATCCCAGTGCTGGATGAGCGGCGCATAGACGTCCCACACCGCCGGGCCGCCGCCAATATAGATGATGCGGCCGGCAAATGGCGCGAGCGCCTCGGACGGCGAGACGGTGGAGCGCAACTCGACCCACGTGCGGTCGACCTTCGCGAAATCCGGCACCGAGGCGAAGGTGCGCGGCCCGCACAGGATAACGTGCCCGCGCGAAATCTCGAAAAACCGCTCGACATCCTCCACGAACGGGCGGCGCGTATCGCCCTCCCACGGCAGGACGCCGTTTAGCCCGAGCTGCCCGCGCTGGCCGATTGCGATGATGGAGCGGATGAGGTGCATTATAAATCGTCCGGTTTCAGGCCAGTGCGTTTGGCGATTTTGGCGAGCATTACCGGCCCGATCTCAACATCGTCATGAAAAGCAAACACGACATCAGGCCAGCCGGGGCGTGAAAGTGTGCGATGTGAGCCGGATTGGCGTTTGACCTCCCAACCAATTCGGACGAGCGCGGCCAGCACGCGACGGGCTTTTGTCGCTGCGAACCGTCTCATTCCGCCGCGACGACAATGGAAAGCCCTTTCGGTTTGGCTTCGCCGTTTTCAAGTTGCTCGGCGAGAACGCGCAACGCGAGCACCTCCGCTCTGGCCATGGCTTCGTCGCGCGTTGCGCCGTAGGCCAACACGCCCGGCAATTCTGGCACTTCGGCGATCCAGCGCCCGTCGTCTTCGCGGTCAGTTTCGATGGTTAGGTTCATAAATTGAGGCTAACACATGAGGCTGTCGCCTAAAACACCTCGATGATGTCGCGGGCGATGCGCTTTGCGAAGTCCGTGTTTTTCGCGAGCATCTTGCGCTCGATCACCGTCGTTTCGAGGCCCGTGATGTCAGCGATCAGGTTCGAGACGGCCGCAAGGTCGGTCAGCGAGAATTTCTGGAGCGCCGGATCAATTTCCACCAGCACATCGAGATCGCTATCGGAAGAGGCGTCGCCCGCGCGCGCGAGCCGAACAGCGCAAGGTGCTTCACGCCCTTGGCTATGAGGGCGGGCCGCTTAAGCTCAATCGCCGTGATGACTAGATGCTGCTCCATACTCAAAGGTCGATGCGCGGGCGCGGAATGTCAAGAAAACAGCGCCGAACGCGCTTTCCCATTTTCCAGTTGTTTAGCAAGAACCGGCGGTGCGAGCACCCCCGCTCTGGCCATTGATTCGTCGCGCGTTGCACCATAGGCAAGACACCCGGCAATTCTGGCGCCTCGGCGATCCAGTGCCCGTCGTCTTTATAGTCAGTCGATGGTCAGGTTCGTGGAATTACTTGATGTCTCGAATGCCTTTAGAAGCGCTGGAAATTGTTTTGTAGGTTCAATTCTACTTATCAACCAGCATGCTTGATATTATATTTTCACAGATTGGCTTTATTATAGGTTCGAATTCAATATCGTACGATACAGTAAGCGTGAAGCTTTTTGAGCCATTGAACACGCGGACTAATCTTACGTGGCCGTCCACTTTTATTGGAAACTCCACCCGCCTATGATAGCTTGAGGTCAGCGTGATTGTAGAGTTAATGTCACGACATTCAGTTTCAAACCAAGATAAAAGTTTAAGGCCATTTTTTCCATTTAATCCTTTGCTGAGCTGCTCATGTAATAATTGATCATACTTATTAAGCTCTGTTTTACAAATTTCTTTAGCGTCCGACTGAGAAAGTTTCTTTTCTGGATAAAATCGTACGTTCATGGAGGCAATGCTGCGTTTTAGCTCGGGTAAAGTCAAACTGGCAGAAAATGACTTTGCAGCTTCCCTCCCGGATAGTCCCTGAGTTTCCATCCAAGCAGCGACCATGCCGTTAAATTCCGGGCTATTCACCTGCCAGCCGGTTGGCAATTCTATGCTAAGCCATGGTCTAAGTTGTAATTTTGTCCAAGGCTCAGAATACGCATTGCAACTCGTGATTATCGAGAAAGTGGTGCTAAATAAAATTTCAATAATACGTATTTTCATAACCGTCACTCCGCCGCCGCCTGCCGCTTGACCGGCCGCCGCTTGAGCAA